>JAQSXO010000551.1 GCA_029256625.1 Cellulosimicrobium sp.
GTCGCGGTGAAGTCGCGCGACTGCGCGAACGCGACGGAGTCCTGGGCGAACTCCGACTCGAACGCGTCGAGCGTCATCGAGAACGGGACGAGCGACGACGGCCGGAACCACGCGCCGTTCTCGAACGTGTCGTAGTCGACGACCGCGTTCGCGAACCCGCGCCCCTCGGTGACGATCGCCTGGCCGCGGTAGTGGAGGAGCTGGCCCGTCGCGACGGCGACCAGGAGGCCGACGAGCGACAGGTGGAACAGCAGGTTGCCGGTCTCGCGCACGTAGCCGCGCTCGGCGGACACCGTGCGTGCCGCGGGACGGGCGGCGGCGCGGCCCCGCGCCGGGGCGGCCTCCTCGGCACCCGTGTCGACGCGGAACGTCGGCAGCCAGCGCAGGCGCCCGCGCAGGTGGGTGCTCGCCGCTGCGACGACCTCGTCCGGGGAGGCGTCGGTGACGGCGCGCGCCTGCGCGGGGAAGCGGTCGAAGCGCCGCGGCGTGCGCGGGGGGCGCGTGCGCAGCGCCTGCCAGTGCGCCTTCGTGCGCGGCAGGATGCACCCGACGAGCGAGACGAACAGCAGGATGTAGATGGCCGAGAACCACACCGAGGCGTAGACGTCGAAGAACCCGAGCCGGTCGAGCCACTCCCCCGTCGTCGGGTTCTCCTGCAGGTAGCGCAGCACGGCCGCCGGGTCCTGCGGACGCTGGGGCAGGACGGAACCGGGCACCGCCGCGACCGCGAGCAGCATGAGCAGCATGAGCGCGACGCGCATGCTCGTGAGCTGGCGCCAGGTCCAGCGCAGCGTGCCGCGCCAGCCGAGCCGCGGGAGCGCCGGCGCAGCGCCGGCGTCGTCGCCCGCGACGAACGCGTCGTCGATGCCCTCGGGGCGGTAGCCGGACGCGGTCGTGGTCTGCTCGGCCTGGCCGGTCTGGTCGCTCATCTCACACCACCGTCACGTATCCGCCGATCCAGCCCTGCAGCGACGTCGTCCACGTCGTCCACAGGCCCGTGACCAGCGCGAGGCCGATGAGCACGAGCAGTCCGCCGCCGATCCGCATGATCGCGAGACGGTGCCGGCGCAGGAAGCCGAGCATGCGCTGCGAGCTCTGCAGCCCGAGCGCGATGAGCAGGAACGGCACGCCGAGACCGAGGCAGTACGCGACGCCGAGGACCGCGCCACGTCCGGCCGACGCCTCGTTGAGCGAGAGGACCTGGACCGCGGCGAGCGTCGGCCCGAGGCACGGCGTCCAGCCGAGCCCGAACACGATGCCGAGCAGCGGCGCACCCCACAGCCCGGCCTGCGGGCTCAGGTGCAGCCGCCGCTCGCGCTGCAGGAACGGGACCGCGCCCATGAAGGCGAAACCCATGAGGATCACGACGACGCCGAGCACGCGCGTGATGACGTCCTCCCACCGCACGAGGTGGACGCCGACCGCGCCGGCGGCCACCATCAGCGCGACGAACACGAGCGTGAAGCCGGCGACGAACAGCCCGACCCCCGCGAGGACGCGCCCGCGGCTCGGCGTCGCGACCCGGGTGGCCGTCGCCGTCCCCCCGGACGCGCCGCGCCCGCTCCCGGCGTTCGCCGCGGCCATGCCCGAGACGTAGCCGACGTACCCGGGGACGAGCGGCAGCACGCACGGCGACGCGAAGGAGACGAGCCCTGCCAGCACCGCCACCGGGACCGCCAGCAGCATCGACCCGCTGAAGACCGTCGTGGCGAACGTCTCGCCGACGCTCGTCGCGGCGGCGGCGGGGAGCGCGGCGGCCGGGACGGTGGTGGCGAGGGACGCGAGGGTGACCACGGTCAGCCGGCCGCCTCGTCCTCGGCGAGCACGTCGTCGACGAGCGCGGTCAGGGTCGAGCCCTCCGCGAGCCCGATGACGCGCGCCGCGACGCGGCCCTCGCGGTCGAGCACGACGGTCGACGGCACGGCCTGGAGCGGCACGGTGCCGGAGAGCGCCGCGACGACCTCCCCGCTGCGGTCGTCGATCGACGGGTAGGGCACCTCGAACCGGCGCTGGAACGCCTGCGCGGCGCCGGCCTCGTCGGTCGTGTTGACGCCCAGCACCTGCACGCCGTCGTCGGCGCGGTCGTTCGCGAGCGCCACGAGGTCGGGCGCCTCGGCGCGGCACGGCGCGCAGGCCGCGTACCAGGTGTTGAGGACGACGACGTCGCCCAGCCAGGCGCTCGTGTCGACCTGCTCGCCCTCGTAGTCGGTGCCGGTGAGCGCCACGACGTCGCCCGCCGGAGACGTAGCCCTGCCCGACGACGTCGGTCGTCGCGCCGGAGTCCTGAGCGCACGCCGCGAGGCCGAGCGTCGCGGCGAGCACGGCGCCCGCGGTGAGCACGTGGCGCAGGGGCGGGAGGGCGCGCGCGGCGCGCGCGCGCGAGCTGGCGGTCACAGCGTCATCACGGGAGGCACCCTGCCCGCGGTTCCTGGACGCCACCTGAGAAGAGTGACCTCCGCCACGCCCGAACGGGACGGTTCGGGCACGGGGGCCACGGTGGCGAGGACGGACATGACCGACGTCACGCCCCCGCGACGGTCGCGGCGCCCGGGAGGAGGTCGGCGACGGGCTCGGTGTAGTGCAGGCCGACGAGGCGGTCGTCCTCGAAGTGCAGCGACGTGAGGGACGCGAGCGAGCACTCCCGCTTGCGCGGGTCGTGCCAGAGCCGGCGGTTCTCGAAGCTCAGGCGCGTGAGCCACACGGGGAGCTGATGGCTCACGAGGAGCGCCTCGTGGCCCGCGGCCTTGTCCCGGGCGTCGGCGACGGCGGCCCGCATGCGCGCGACCTGCTCCACGTACGGCTCGCCCCACGACGGGCGGAAAGGGTTCCACAGGTAGGGCCAGTGCTGCGGGTGCCGCAGCGAGCCGTCCCCGACGCCGAAGGTCTTGCCCTCGAAGTGGTTCGCCGCCTCGATGAGCCGGTCGTCGGTGCCGAGCTCGAGCCCGAAGGCCTCGGCGGCGGGCGTCGCCGTCTCCTGCGCACGCTGGAGCGGCGACGCCACGACGACGGCGAGGTCGGCGCGCGGGCGCGACGTGCCGTCGGGCCCGGGCTCGCCCGCGAGGTGCGCGGCGACGCGCCGGGCCATCTCGTGGCCACGCTCGGAGAGGTGGTAGCCGGGGATGCGGCCGTAGAGGACGCCGTCGGGGTTGTGGACCTCGCCGTGGCGCAGGAGGTGGACGATGGTGGAGACCATGCGCACCAGTGTCCCGCACTCCGGGCTCTGACCGGCACCCGCGCGCCGCGACGCCGGGGCGGCGGCGGGGTCAGGAGTCGCGGTCCGCCTTGCACGCCTCGGCGACGGCGGCCATCGCCTCGCCGAGCGCGCGGAACTGCTCCGGCGTGAGCACGTCGACCATGAACCGGCGCACGGCCGCGACGTGGGCGGGGGCGGAGGCGACGAGCACGCGGTAGCCCTCGGGCGTCATCGCGCAGTTGACCCCGCGGCGGTCGCCCGTGCTCGCCGAGCGCCGGACCAGGCCCCGCGCCTCCATGCGCGCGACCGTGTGGGTGACGCGGCTGCGGGAGCGCGCGAGCCCGTCGGCGAGCGCGGACATGCGCAGCGTGTGGTCGGGGCTCTCCGAGAGCCGCACGAGGAGCTCGTACTCGTTGAGCGACACGTCCGACCGCTCCTCGTGGTCGCGCCCGAGCGACTCGACGAAGCGCACGGTCCCGTCGAGGTAGGCACGCCAGAGGCGCTGCTGCTCGGCGTCGAGCCAGCGAGGCTCCTCGCTCGCGGAGGCGGCGGGGCTGGGGGTCGTCGTCGGCTGGGCGTCGACGTCGTTGCTGGTCATAGGTCCTCGGGCGCTCGCGGACAGGGGCGGGTTCGGGGGCGGAACCTCGCGGAACATTCTTCCACCCCACCGGGAATAGACGGATCACCCCCTGCTGTTGATACGCTCGTACGAAGTTGAACCTTCAACCAAGTTCGGTCCTCCGGGACCCCCGACCTCTCAGGAGCACCCATGGCCACGTCGCTGCCCGCCGGGCTCAACGCCGGTACCTACGCCCTCGACTCGTCCCACTCGCACGCGGCCTTCACGGTCCGCCACGCCGGCATCTCCAAGGTGCGCGGCACGCTCGCCATCACGGCCGGCACCATCACCGTGGGCGACGACCTCGAGTCGACCTCCGTGACCGCCGAGCTCGACGCGGCGTCCGTGAGCACGGGCGACGCGAACCGCGACAACCACCTGCGCAGCGCGGACTTCTGGGACGCCGAGAACAAGCCGACGTGGAGCTTCGCGTCGACCAGCATCTCCGGCGACGGCGACGACTTCGTCGTGGCGGGCGACCTGACGATCAACGGCGTGACCAAGCCGGTCGAGCTCGAGACCGAGTTCGCGGGCACCGCGACCGACCCGTTCGGCAACGCGCGCGCCGGCTTCGAGGCGACGACCGAGATCTC
>JAQSXO010000067.1 GCA_029256625.1 Cellulosimicrobium sp.
GGGCGAGCCGTTCGACCGCGACCTCGCCAAGGAGACCCTCGCGCGCGTCCTCGCGGGCGAGCTCTACTGGGACCAGCACACGCACCGCGCCGACGACATAGCGACGGCGCTGCGCCTCGCGGACGAGTTCGGCTACAAGCTCGTGGTGAACCACGGGACCGACGGAGCAGCCGTCGCGGACGTGCTCGCCGAGCGCGACGTCCCGGTCATCTTCGGCCCCCTGTTCACGTCGCGCTCCAAGATCGAGCTGCGCAACCGCGACATCGCGAACCTCGGCGCGCTGGCGCGCGCGGGGGTGCGCGTGGCGATCACGACCGACCACCCCGTCGTGCCGATCAACTTCCTCGTGCACCAGGCGTCGCTCGCGGTGAAGGAGGGCCTCGACCGCGACACCGCGCTGCGCGCGCTCACCGTCAACCCGGCGGCGTTCCTCGGCCTCGACGACCGCGTCGGCGCGCTCGCCCCGGGTCTCGACGGCGACGTCGTCGTGTGGTCGGGCGACCCGCTGGACGTGACGTCCCGCGCGGAGCACGTGCTCGTCACGGGCACCGAGGTCTACGCCTGGGACGCGACGGCGAACGCCGGCCGCGGGGCAGGGCGCGTCGTCGAGCGGGGCGAACGCTTCCGCGACTGACCCCCGGTCGGCCCGCTCCCGCTCGCCGTCCCCGGCGGCCCTCGCTAGCGTTCTCCTCAGGGCCTCCACGGCTGCCGAGGGGACACCATGGCTCGACCCGACACCTCGCAGGACACCGCCCGAGCGGTACGGCCCGCCGCGGCGACCATCACCGTCACCTCGCTCGTCATGCTCAACGTGGCCGCGGTCGTCAGCCTGCGCGGGCTGCCCGCCGAGGCCGAGTACGGCCTGTCCTCCGCCTTCTACTACCTTCTCGCGGCGGCGTGCTTCCTCGCCCCGGTCGCGATCGTCGCGGCGGAGCTCGCGTCCGCGTGGCCGGCCGAGGGCGGCATGTTCCGGTGGGTCGGGGAGGCGTTCGGGAGCCGGTGGGGCTTCCTCGCGATCGCGATGGTCTTCATCGAGGGCTGCATCTGGTTCCCCACGGTCCTGACCTTCGCGGCCGTCACGCTCGCCTACACCGGTCCGGACGCGAGCCTGGACGAGCGGGTGGCGGACGACCGTCTCTTCGTCCTGGCGGTCGTGCTCGTCGTGTTCTGGGCCGCGACGCTCATCGCGTCCCGCGGCGCCTCCGCGTTCGCGCGCACCGCGCGCTGGGGCGGGATCGTCGGGACGCTCGTGCCCGCCGGGCTCCTCGTCGGGCTCGGCGCCGCGTACCTGCTCAGCGGCGAGCCCTCGCGCACCACGCTCTCCTGGGGCGCCTTCGTCCCCGACCTCACGCGGTTCGACAACATCGTGCTCGCCGCGGGGATCTTCCTGTTCTACGCGGGCATCGAGGTGAACGCCGTGCACGTGGGGTCGATTCGGCGGCCCGAGCGCACGTACCCGGTCGCGATCCTCGTCGCGGCGCTGGTGGCCGTCGTCGTCCTCACGCTCGGCACCCTGACGATCGCGGTCGTCGTGCCGCAGGAGGACATCAGCCTCACCACGAGCCTCCTGCAGGCGTTCGACCACCTGCTCGCGTGGGCCGGGATCTCCTGGGCCGGGCCGGTCGTCTCGGCGATGCTCGCCGTCGGCGTGCTGGCGGGCGTCACGACCTGGGTCGCCGGGCCCGCCACCGGCCTCCATGCCGTGGCGCGCGCCGGCTTCCTCCCCCGCTGGTTCCACCGCACGAACGCGCGCGGCATGGCGACGAACATCCTGCTCGTCCAGGCGCTCGTGGTCACGGTCCTGTCGGTGATGTTCGTCGTGATGCCCTCGGTGCAGTCCGCGTACCAGCTCCTCAGCCAGCTCACGGTGATCCTCTACCTGGTGGCGTACCTGCTGATGTTCGCCGCGGTCGTGGCGCTGCGGCGGACCCAGCCCGGCAGACCTCGCCCCTACCGCGTACCGGGCGGGCGGGCCGGGGTGTGGGTCGTGGGCGGCCTCGGCATCGTCGCCTCGTCCCTCGCCCTCGTCACCAGCTTCGCGCCGCCCGGCCAGGTCGCGGTCGGGAGCCCGGTGACGTACGTCGTCCTGCTGCTCGTCCTGTCGACGCTGTTCGTGGTCCTCCCGCTGCTCGTCTACCGCCGGCGCCGGTCCTCCTGGCGCGACGCGTCGTCGACCTTCGAGCCGTTCACCTGGCAGACCGACGATGCGGCCGACGGCGACCGCCCACGACGTACCGACCGGGACTGACCTGCCCTGGGACCGCGAACGACCGCCGGGGGCGACGGCTCGCGTGGCGCGAACCCGGCCCACGACGGACCATCGACTCATGCGCACCCGACCGGAGCACCGACCTCGCGCCCGCGCGCGCGCCACCCTCGCCGGCGTCCTCGGGCTCGCCCCGGTCGTCCTGGTCCTCGCCGCGTGCTCCGGGCCCGGTCCCGGGGAGAAGGACGTCGAGTACGACTCGCTCGACGCGCTCCACGAGTCCGCGACCACGGCCGGGCTGACGTGCCTGTCGTTCACGCCCGAGGACTCCGGGTCGCCCGACGTCGAGCTCGGCGAGTGCGACGACACCACGCTCCTGGCCGTCTTCGCGGACGGCGTCGACGAGGACGAGTTCCTCGGCCTCCTGCCGGTCGAGCCGGCCGAGGAGGGCCAGGCCGCGCTCGCCGGCCCGAACTGGGTCGTCCTCGGCGACACCGGCGACCTCCTGGAGACCCAGGCCGGGATCGGCGGCGACTTCCTCTCCGACCTCTGACCGGCCGGCTCACCCGCCGTCGGCCGCCGCCGTCTGCCGCTGGGCGAAGACCAGACCGTACGGGAGCGCGGTCGCGGCCATCGACCAGGTGTGCGCCTGCCCGGGCTCCTCGCGCAGCTCGACGGTCTGACCCTGCGCCTCCAGGTCGCCAGCCATCTGCCGTACGGTCGTGAGCGCCTCCTGCGGCGCGTCCTCCCCCGAGTCGAGGAAGACCGGCATCGGGTGGGTGAAGGCCATCGTGGGGAGGTACGTGGTCGGGGTGTTGGCGTCGATCTCCGCCTGCGTCGAGAGCATCGTCCGCTCGGGCCCTGGCCCCGGGTTCCCGTACGGCTCGATCCCGAGGATCGTCCCGTACAGGTCGAGGTGGCGCAGGCCCACGTTGAGCGCGCAGAACCCGCCCGACGACATCCCGCCGATGATGCGGTGCCCCCTGTCGGCGAGCGTCGGGTACGTCGAGTCGACCGTGCCGACGACGGTCCTCGTCAGGTACGTCTCGACCTGCTCGCCGCCCTTCGTCGAGTCCAGGCACTCGGTGTCCAGCCCGCCCGGGCCCGTCCCGTTGACGGTGGGCGCGACGACGATCATCGGGTCGACCAGCCCCTCCCGGATCAGCACGTCCATCGTGCGCGGAACCCGCCCCGCGGCGAACCAGCTGCTCGGCTCGTCGGGCGACCCGTGGACCAGGTAGACCACCGGATACCGGGTCGTGCTGTCGGGGTCGAAGCCCGGGGGGAGGTAGACCCAGGCGTCCTGGTCCTCGATCTGCTCGGCCGCCGTGCCCGGGATCGCCAGGGTGCGCACCTGGCCGCGGTGCGCGCTGCCCGGTGAGCGCGGCGAGAGGTCGGCCAGCCCGAGCCCGACGAGCTGCACGCGGGCGGCGTCCCACGTCGGCACGTACCCGACGTACGCGTTGACCCCGATCGCGAGCCCCAGCACCAGGGACAGCGTGCCGACGACGGCGAGGCCCGTCGTCGCGAGCCGCGAGCGCACCGGACGCCGCGCGTCCTCGCCGAGGACCCGCTGCTCCCGGCGCCGGCGACGGGAGCGGTGCGCTCGCGCGACCGCCCAGACGATGCCCGCCACCCCGACGACGGCGAGGCCGACGGCGACGGGGTAGCTCGTGAGGTAGGTGCCCGTGGGCTGGAGCTCGCGCAGGACGTCCGCGGGGAGCGCGGGGTCCGTGTCCGGGGTGGAGAGGTCGGCGCCCATGGGTCAGGACCGACGCTGCGGCTTCACGAACGGGAACGCGAGGGTCTCACGGATCGACGCGCCGATGATCGTCATGTAGATCCGGTCGACGCCGAGGCCCAGCCCTCCGGTCGGGGGCATGGCGAACTCGAGGGCCGACAGGAAGTCCTCGTCGATCTCCATCGCCTCGGGGTCGCCCGCCGCCGCGAGGAGCGACTGCTGCGTGAACCGCTCGCGCTGGTCGATCGGGTCGATGAGCTCGGAGTACGCCGTCCCGAGCTCGGCCCCGAAGCCGACGAGGTCCCAGCGCTCCGCGAGCCGGGGGTCGCGGCGGTGGACGCGCGTGAGCGGCGACGTCTCGACGGGGAAGTCGGTGTAGAACGTCGGCTCGACGGTCTGCCCCTCGACGAGGCGGTCGTACATCTCGTTGACGACGGCGCCGTGCGTCTCGTCCTCGCCGACCTCGATGCCGAACCGCGCGCACAGGGCGTGCAGCTCGTGCTCGGGGGTGTCGGGCGTGACCTCGGCCCCGACGGCGCGCGAGACGGCGTCGTGCACCGTGACGACCGGCCACTCGCCGTCGAGCCGGACCTCGCTGCCGTCGGGCCGGCGCGAGACGGCGTCGCCGTGCACCGCGACCGCCGCAGCCACGACGAGCTCGCGCGTGAGGTGGCGCATCGTCGTGTAGTCGCCGAACGCCTGGTACGCCTCGAGCGACGTGAACTCGGGGTTGTGCGTCGCATCCGCCCCCTCGTTGCGGAAGTTGCGGCCGAGCTCGAAGACGCGCTCGATGCCGCCGATCGCGAGCTGCTTGAGGAACAGCTCGGGCGCGATGCGCAGGTACAGGTCCATGTCGTACGCGTTGATGTGGGTGCGGAACGGGCGCGCGTTCGCACCGCCGTGGACACGCTGCAGGATCGGCGTCTCGACCTCGATGAACCCGCGTTCGACGAGCGAGGAGCGCAGCGAGTGCACGGCGGCCGACCTCCCGCGGAGCGTCACGGACGACCTCGTGTCGAGCGCGAGGTCGACGTGGCGCAGGCGCATGCGCGTCTCGGGGTCCGCGAGCCCGCGGAACTTGTCCGGCGGGGCCTTGAGCGACTTGGACGCCATGACCCACGAGTCCGCGTGCACGGAGAGCTCGCCGGTACGGCTGCGCACGACCGTGCCGGTGACGCTCACCTGGTCCGCGAGGTCGACGACCCGCCGCCACAGCGCGAGGTCCGCGGCGCCGTCGGCCGTGAGCAGCACCTGGCGCTCGTGGTTCTCCTCGCGCAGGACGGCGAAGCACACGCCGCCCAGGTCGCGCAGCCGCACGACCCGCCCGGAGACGGACACGACGTGACCGAGCAGGAGCTCGTCGACCTGCACGAGCCGGTGCGTGCGCGGGACACCCACCGGGTAGGCCGGCATGCCGGCGGCGGCGAGCACGTCGAGCTTCGCGCGGCGGGCACGCTCCTGGTCGGTGAGCCGCTGCGTCGGGACGTCCAGCGCGAGGAGCGCGTCCTCCTGCTCCCGCACGGCCTGGCCCAGCTCGGCGTCGGCGGACGCCCCGGCCCCCGCACGGGCGCCTCGGGGGGCCGGCCACAGCGGGACGAACCCCTCGGCCTGCCCGGCCGCGACCGTCACGGAGGTGAGCTGTGCGGGTGCCGCGTAGCAGAGGTAGCGCGTGCGCCAACGGGGTTCGTACTTCTGGTTGGACCGGTAGAGCTGGTCGAGCTGCCACCACCGCGACGCGGCGAGCACGAGCCGACGGAGGAACCGTTGCCACGGGCCCGCGGCGACCGACTCCCCCTGCTCGATGAGCCCGCGGAACATCGCGAAGTTGAGGGAGACCCGGTCGATCGCCATCCCGGCGCCCTCGCTCGCCAGCGTCGAGATCATGAGCTCCGTGACCCCGGGGACCGCGTCCGGGGACCGGCGCATGTAGTCGAGCGAGACGCCCCTGCGCCCCCAGGGCACGAAGGTGAGCAGGCCGCGCGGCTCGCCGTCCCGGTCGTGCGCGGTGACGACGAGGACGCGCGGGTCCCGGGGGCTGCCGAGCCGTTCGAGCGCCATCGAGAACCCGCGCTCGTCCTCTCCGTGCCGCCACTCGTCGGCAGCGCGCGCGAGCGCCGCGAGCTCGTCGGCCGGGATCTCGCGCTGGCGGCGCAGACGCACCGAGTACCCCTCGCGCTGAGGTCGGGCGACCGCGTGACGCACGGGTCGCATCGACGGCGCAGCGAGGTCGAACTCCCGGGTCTCGACGATCGCCTCGTCGCCCATGGTGATCACGGCGAGCCCGGCGTCGCGGTAGGCTCGCGCGCCCTTCTCGCTCGCGGACAGCACACCGGGCGCCCAGCCGTGCCGGCGCGCGATGGCCAGGGTCCGGTCGATGGCGTCCGGCCACGAGGCCGGATCCCCGAGCGGGTCGCCGGCGGCCAGGACGACCCCGCTCACGACCCTGTAGGAGACGGCGGCGCGGCCGTCGGCGGAGAAGATGGCGTCGCGGTCGTCACGCGTCGCGAAGTACTCGAGCGAGTCGTCGCTCGGGTGCTCCAGGAGCAGACGACGCAGGGCGAGCTCCTCGTCGGGGGGGCGTGGTGCGTCCCGCGGACCGGTGCGCAGGAACACGACGACGGCGAGCAGGAGCGCCGCACCGGCGATGAGGCCGCCCACGAGCGCGAGCCAGCCGGGCGCGCTGCCGTCGATGGCGAACGGCTCCTCGTGCGGCGAGAGGCCCACGGACACGCTCGTCGCCCAGCCGATCCGCTCCTCCGCGGTGTCGAGCGTCGACGGGACGACCCACAGGAGCGCGGTGACGACCGCGGCGGCGAGCGCGAGGCCGAGCAGGAGGACGAGGCCCGCCGCCCACCACGCACCGCGGGCGATGCGGGCCGGGAAGGCGCGCCGGGCCGCGATCAGCACGACGGTCAGCACGATCCCGACGACGCCGCCCGCGTAGGCCGTCCAGTGCACGTCGTCGAGGACTCCGGCGGTCGGGTCGACGCGGTCGAGCACGACCGCGAGCAGCATCACGAGCGCGGACGGGAGCTGCCAGACGAGGATCACGAACCACAGCGCGACGCGGCGACGTCGCAGGAAGCCGCTCGCCACGAGGCCGACCACGACCGCCGTGAAGAGCGACGGGTACGAGGGCACGTTGGTGATCGACAGCACCTCGGCGACAGGCCGCTCGGCGTGGCGCGCGACCGGCCGGAAGAGGAGGGCGAGCAGGAGCCAGAGCGCGTAGAGCTCGAGGACGCGGCCGCCCCACCGTGCCACGGCCTCCGCCCACGGAGACGCCTCGGGAGCGCCCGTGGTACGAGGGCGTGCCCGGGCGCTCGCGGCAGCGGGCGGACCGGGGTCGTCCCCGTCGTCTGCCGTTCGACGCGCGGTACCTCGCGTGCTCGTGACCATCGCTCGGCCCCTCGGTCAGGTTCGCCCACCTACGCCCGGTGCTGGTCCGACGGTACGACGGTCGACGCCAGGGTGCCTGCGGTCGCGGCGGCGTGGCCCACCTGCCTCAGCGGGTCGCCGCGCACGCGACGCACGTCCGCGCGGTCGGTCGCGCCTCCAGGCGGCCGTCCGCGATCGGCCGCCCGCAGGCCTCGCACACGCCGTAGGTGCCCGCACCGAGTCGGGCGAGGGCGGCGTCGACGTCCTCCACCCGCGCCGCGGCATCGCGAGCGAGCGCGTCCACCTGGGCCCGCTCGAACGCGATGGTCGCGCCGTCGGGGTCGTGCTCGTCGTCCGCGTTCGAGTCGCGCGACGCCTCGACGATGCCCGCGACCTCGGCGCGCAGCGCCCTCAGGCGCGCGACGGCGTCCGCGCGCACGGCGAGCAGGCGGTCGCGCGCGGTGTCGTCGGGGATGGGCGCTCGGCGGTCCGGTGGTGTCGTCATCTCGCTCCCCTCAACGTCGCGGAGGGGGTGAAACCGTCCCGGACGGGGACTCCTGCCCGTGCCCGGCGCATGACAGCGGCGGTCGACGGATGGAAGAGTGGAACCGCCCGGCTCCCCCCGGGCCCGCCGCGCGGTCTCGCCCCCGCGGCGCGCGAGCGACGTCCGACGGCGAGACCACAGGGGGTCTGCATGAGCACGGTCGTCGTCTTCGAGTCCTTCGGCGGGCCGGAGACGCTGCGGGTCGACGACGAGCACGTCGGCGAGCCCGGACCCGGCCAGGTGCGCGTCGCGAACCGGGTCGTCGGCGTCAACCCCGCGGACCTCAAGCGGCTCGCCGGCGCGTTCGGTGGCCGCGTGCCGGGCGTGCTCGGGTTCGAGGCCGCGGGCGTGGTCGACGCCGTGGGGCCCGACGTGCCCGACCTCGCCCCCGGTGACGAGGTCGTGTGGCACGGGACCGGCGCACAGCGCGAGCTCTCGCTCGTCCGCGCCGACCACGTGCGCCGCAAGCCCGCGTCCGTGCCCTTCGAGCAGGCGGCCGTGCTCCCCGTCGCCGCGGCGACCGCGTTCTCCGCCCTGGTGCAGGCCGACGTCGGCGAGGGTGACGTGGTGCTGGTCCACGGCGCGAGCGGCGGTGTCGGGTCGGCGGCGGTGCAGATCGCGACCGCGCTGGGCGCACGTGTCGTCGGGACGGCGTCGGCCGCGAACCACGACTACCTGCGCGGCCTCGGAGCGACCCCGGTCGCGTACGGACCGGGCCTCGTCGACGCGGTCCGCGCGCTGCCGGGCGGCCTGGACGCGGTGAGCGTCGTCGTCGACCTCGTCGGCTCGGCGGAGACGGTCGCCGCGACCGTCGCCCTGCTGGGCGAGGACCTCGCGCCCGCGACACCGGACGACCCGCCGAGCGCGGTGACGATCGTCGGGTCCGAGGCGTCGCGCGCCGCGGGCGTCGTGGACAAGGTCGACGCCAAGGGCGCCCTCGACGAGGTGCTCGCGCTCGCGGAGGACGGCCGGCTCCGGGCGGAGGTCTCCGCGCGGTTCCCGCTGCACGACGCGGCGCAGGCCCTGCGGCTCGTCGCCGACGGGCACGTCCGGGGCAAGGTCGTGCTCGACGTGCCCTGACCGGGACCGAGGTCCCGGCAGGTTGTGACGCTGGGCACAAGGTTGTCCCAGGAACCGCGGTATTCCGCCGTTCCTGGGCACGCGGCACCGGAATCTCCTTGCGCCCCGCGTGCGCGAGAGTGTGAAATCGTTAGCATGCGTAAGTTTCTTGCCGCTACCGCGGCGCTTTCCTGTGCCCTCCTGCTGGCGTCCTGCGCCTCGCCGACCGACCCGGCGAGCGACGACGCGGCGACCCCCGAGACCACGACCACGACCGAGGCGGCCCCCGAGGTGACGCCCACCGTCGTCGCCGTGACGACGACGTGCAACACGTTCTACAGCGGTGAGTACTCCGCCGAGCGCCTCGTCACCGAGACGACGCCGCTGCTCGAGACGCCCGAGGACGAGGCCGCCGCCGCGGCGATCTACACGACGCGCGAGCGCCTCGTCGCGGTCCAGAACTTCGCCGACCCCGGGCTCCAGCAGGACCTCAACGGGATCAAGGCCCCGTTCGAGGCCGCCGTGCAGGGCGAGACGATCGACACGTCGAAGCTCCAGGAGTCCCTCGACGCCTTCCGTGCGCAGTGCACCGAGGCCGGGTACGCGTTCGCGTCCTGACCTTCCCGCGCCGCGGTCCGGGCGGCCCGTCCCTGACCCAGGGGCGGGCCGTTCGCGCGTCCGGGCCCGTGACCCGACCTCCCGGCGCAGGGCGGGGCGGCGGCCGGCGTGGGAGCATCCGACCATGCCCGTGGTCGAGTCCTCGCTCGTGGTCCCCGTCGACCCCGCGACGGCGTTCGCCGTCTCCCAGACGACCGGCGACGTCCGGCTGCGCTGGGACCCGTTCATCCGGCGGCAGTACTTCCTCAACGGCGCCACCGCGCCCGCGAAGGGCGTGCGCACGTTCACCCGGCACCGCAGCGGGCTGTCCATGGTGAGCGAGTACGTCTCCTACAACCCGCCGACGAACGTCGGGATGCGCATGGTCCGCGGGTCGTGGTTCTTCGAGAACCTCGCGGGCGGGTGGCGCTTCGCGCCCGACCCGTCCGGCGGGACGCGCGCGACGTGGCGGTACTCCTTCCGGTGCCGCCCGCGCTGGCTCGCGCCGCTCGCCGAACGCGTCGGGTCGTGGGTGCTCGGCCGCGACGTCGACCACCGGATCGCGGGCTTCGCGCGCGGCTGCGCGGACCCGGTCGTGCTCGCGGCGGTGCGCTCCCCCGGTCCGGTGAGCTGACCGTCACCGGGTGAGGGCCGCCTCGGCGTCGACGCGCTCCAGCTTGTTCGGGTTGGCCACCGCGAAGAGGTGCGTCACACGGCCTCCGACGACGGTCACCGCGACCGCCGTGGCCAGCTCACCGTCCAGCTCGATGCGCAGGCCGGGCGCGCCGTTGATCCAGACCGTCGACGCCGTGAGCTCCCCGGCCGTCTTGCGCAGCCCGCCCACGAGGTAGGCGGCGACTCGCTCGGCGCCCACGACGGGCTTGCGCGCCGCCCGGGCGAGGCCGCCGCCGTCGGCCACCGCGACGACGTCGGGCGCGAGCACGTCGAGGAGTCCCTGGAGGTCACCCGTCAGGACCGACGTGAGGAAGCGCTGGACGACGCGCTCCTGCTCGGACCGGTCGACCTGGACGCGCGGGCGCCGCGCAGCGACGTGGTCCCGGGCCCGGTGCGCGACCTGCCGCACGGCGGCCGGGGACTTGCCGACCGCCTCGGCGATCTCGTCGAACGGCACGTCGAACACCTCGCGCAGCACGAACACCGCGCGCTCCGTGGGGCCGAGCGTCTCGAGCACCGTGAGCATCGCCAT
>JAQSXO010000068.1 GCA_029256625.1 Cellulosimicrobium sp.
CACCGTGGAGGACTGGCGCGCGACCGCGATCTCGACCGGGTCGGTGAGGTGCTCGTTCGCGACCCGGCGGATCGGGGCGGGCATCGTCGCGGAGAACAGGGCGACCTGACGCTCGCGCGGGGCGCGGGAGAAGATCGTGTCGACGTCCTCCGCGAAGCCCATGCGCAGCATCTCGTCGGCCTCGTCGAGCACGAGGAAGCGCACGTCGTCGAGCACGAGGGTGCCGCGCTCGATGTGGTCGATGACGCGCCCGGGGGTGCCGACGACGACCTGCGCGCCCGCCGCGAGCGCCCGCTGCTGCGGCTGGTAGGGCGAGCCGCCGTACACGGCGACGACGTCGACCTTGGGCAGGTGGGCCGCGAACGACTCGACGGCGTCGGCGACCTGCATGGCGAGCTCGCGCGTCGGGGTGAGGACGACGGCCTGCACGCGCCGCTGGGCGGGTTCGATCGCGGCGAGCAGCGGGAGGCCGAACGCGGCGGTCTTGCCGGTGCCGGTCTGCGCGACGCCGGTGATGTCGCGGCCCGCGAGGAGGGCGGGGATGGCCTCGGCCTGGATCGCGGACGGGGTGACGAACCCGAGGTCGGCGACGGCGCGCTCGAGGGGAGCGGGCAGGCCGAGGTCGGAGAACACGGGACCTGCGGGAGCGGTCTGCTCCGGGCGGGTCTGCTCCGTGAGGTCGGAGGAGGTGTCGGTGGAGTGGTCGAGGGCGTGCGAGGGCGCGACGACGTCAGCAGTCATGAAAGGGTGAGGACCGTTCGTTTCGGGGTGTGGAGTGGCGTGCGGTCACCGGGACGGTTCTCGCAGGTCGCACTCCCGAACACACCAGGCCGGCCACCGCCACGATCGGGGAGATCAGGGGGGTCGGCCACTCTCACGGACACACGCGGGACGAGCGACGAACTCCAAAGGTCCACCCATCGTACCGGAGCGCGCGGGCGGGCCGCGGGGCCGAGGCCGGTGACGTCCCTCACCCGCGGCCGTCGCCGGGAGGGTCCGGTCCGGACGAAGCGGGTGATTTCTCCCGGCCCGGGCGCCGCACCGCGAAATGAGGGCCCGGCTGCCGGGACCCGGTACGTAGGATGGGCCGCGCGCGGCAGGTCGCCGCGACGGCGCGACGTGAGCACGGGGCGGTGGGTGTGGCAGCAGGGCAGCAGGTCAGCTCCCGCGTCCTGACCGTCCCGAACGTCATCAGCCTCCTGCGGCTGCTCCTCGTCCCCGTGTTCGCCGTCCTCATCGTGCGCGGCGACGACGTGTGGGCGCTCGTCGTGCTCGCGGTCTCGGGGGCGTCGGACTGGCTCGACGGCGTCCTCGCGCGCCGCCTGGACCAGGTGAGCCGCCTCGGGCAGATGCTCGACCCGGCCGCGGACCGGCTCTTCATCCTCGTGACCCTCCTCGGCCTCGCGTGGCGCGACGTCGTCCCGGTGTGGCTCGTCGTCGTCATCGTCGGGCGCGACCTGCTCCTCGCCGGGCTGCTGCCGCTGCTGGCCCGCCACGGGTACGGGCCCCTGCCGGTGAGCTTCGCGGGCAAGGCCGGGACGTTCGCGCTGCTGTACGCGTTCCCGCTGCTGCTGCTCGCCGAGATGCCGGGCTGGCTGGGCGACGTCGCCGCGGTCACGGGTTGGGCGTTCACCTGGTGGGGCGTCGGCCTGTACTGGCTCGCCGGCGCCCAGTACGTGCTGCAGACGCGCTCGGTCGTCGTGCGCGACCGGGCTGCCGGTGGCGAGACCGGCACCACGACGGAGGAGGCGCCGTGAGCGCGAACCGGCCGGACCCGCGCGACGCCGCGCGCCGCGCGCCCGTCGACGCGTCGATGACGCTCCTCAACGAGGTCATGCACCGCCCCCTCGACCCCGGGTACGCCGACGCCGCGGCGCGCCGTGCCGCCGGCCAGTCGCCGCGGCGCGGGCGCGGGGGCGCCGTCGGCCTCGTCGCCCTCGCCGTCGTGCTGGGCGTCGTCACGACGGCGGCCGCGGTCGAGCTGCGCGCCCCGCAGCCGGGCGTCATCGCGGCACGCGAGACCCTCGAGCAGGAGATCCTCGACCGGCAGGGCGCCGCCGAGGAGCTCACGGCCCGCGGGGCGGAGCTGTCCGCCGAGATCGAGCAGCTCCAGGGCGCGGCGCTCAGCGGAGCGAGCGCGGACGTGCTCCAGGGCCTCCAGGAGGAGGGCGCGGTGACCGGCACGCAGGCGGTCGAGGGCCAGGGCGTCGTCGTCACGCTCGACGACACCAGCGGCGGCCTGTCCTCCGACGACGTCGACGCGAGCTCGCTCGTGCACGACTCCGACCTGCAGCGCGTGGTCAACGCCCTGTGGGCCGGCGGCGCGGAGGCCGTCGCGATCAACGACCAGCGCCTCACCGGGCTGTCGGCCATCCGCTCCGCCGGGGACGCGGTGCTCGTCGACCTGCAGCCCCTCGTCGGCCCCTACCGGGTCGAGGCGATCGGGGACCCGGACGCGCTGCGCACCTCGCTCCTGCGCTCCGGAACGTCGGACTACCTGCAGATCCTGGGCAACCAGTACGGCATCCGGTCGAGCGTGACGACGCAGAGCCGCCTCGACCTGCCCGGCCGGTCCGCGCCGACGCTGTTCTTCGCGCAGGCCCGGGACGCGACCGTAGACTCCGACGCACCCGCCGGGAGCACCGACGGGGCGACGGACGGCACGACCGACGGGTCCGGCACCGACCCGGCACCGCACGAGACAGGGCAGGAGATCGTCGAATGATCGCAGTCGTCGGACTGGTGGTGGGCATCGTCGCGGGCCTCGTCCTGCAACCCACCGTGCCCGTGTCGCTGCAGCCCTACCTGCCCATCGCCGTCGTCGCCGCCCTCGACGCCCTGTTCGGCGGGCTGCGGGCCCGGCTCGACGGGCTGTTCGACGACAAGGTCTTCCTCGTCTCGTTCCTCTCCAACGTCGTCGTCGCCGCACTCATCGTCTTCCTCGGCGACCAGCTCGGCGTCGGGAGCCAGCTCTCCACGGCCGTCGTCGTCGTGCTCGGCATCCGCATCTTCTCCAACGCCGCCGCGATCCGGCGCCACATCTTCAAGGCGTGAGCGTGAGCCGCGACCCCCGAGACCGCCACGACCCGGCCACCGACGACGCGGCGCGGGACGACACGGCGCGGGACGACGCCGCCACCGCGGCCGCGGACGCCGCCCCCGCCGACGGCGTCGAGACCGCCCCGGTAGCCGAGGACCCGACCGCGGCGGAACCCGAGCCCGAGCTCCCGGACGAGCCCACGACCCCGGCCACGGGCACCGGCACGACCACCGACGAGGAGAGCGACGGCCCGGGCGACGACGACGCTCCCGGCGACCCCGGTCCCCCGGACGGCGACCCCGAGGACGGCCGCGACGCCGCCGCCGAGGAACCGACCCCCACGCCCGGTGCGCTCGGCGAGGACGCCGCCGGCGACCGGGCCGACGGCGACCCCGCGGACGGCGAGCCCGCGACCGTCGTCTCCTCCCGCGACAGGCGCGACGACACCGTCGAGACCGCACCGCACGAGAGCGACGACGAGGACGCGCACGTCCCCGACGGTGCACCGGCCCGGGCCCCGGGCGGCACGCCGGACGACCTCGACGGCGCGTCCACCGACGACGCGCCCGCCCCGGAAGGCGACTCAGCGCCCGCCCCGGAAGGCGACGCAACGCCCACGGAGCCCCCCGCGGTCACGGGGGCGATCGGCGCCGTCGGACGCCACGGCACCCCGACGCGGCCCGAGCCGCGCGGGTTGCGCGGGCTCGGCCGGGCGCTGCGGCCCCGCGCGTCACGGTCCCAGATCGTCGTGGGCATCCTGTGCGCGCTGCTCGGGTTCGCGGTCGTGGTCCAGGTGAGCCAGACGCAGGAGGACCAGCTCTCCTCCCTGCGCCAGAGCGACCTCGTGCGACTCCTCGACGAGGTGACGCAGCGGTCCGGCGAGCTCGAGGACCAGGTCTCCTCGCTCGAGGGCACCCGGGACGAGCTGCAGTCGGGGTCGGGACGCGAGCGTGCCGCGCTCGAGCTCGCGGAGCAGCAGGCGGAGACCCTCGGCATCCTGTCCGGCCGGCTCCCCGCCGAGGGCCCCGGCGTCCAGATCGAGGTCGTCGAGGGCTCGCAGGCGCTGGACGCGTTCGCGCTCTTCAACGTGCTCGAGGAGCTGCGCAACGCGGGCGCCGAGGCGATGGAGGTCAACGGGGTCCGCCTCGTGGCGAGCAGCTACTTCGAGGACTCGGCCGAGGGCATCGTGGTCGACGGGCAGACGATCGCCTCCCCGTACCGGTGGAACGTCATCGGCGACCCCTCCACGCTCGAGACGGCGCTCGAGATCCCCGGCGGCGCCATGGCGTCGCTGCGCGCGGACGGGGCACGCACGACGATCACCCAGCAGGACCGGGTCGAGGTGAGCGCGACCGTGGAACCCGGTGCGCCGCAGTACGCGACGCCGGTGCCGGCCGACGAGTGACCGCGGCTTCCCGCAGCCCCGCGGGCCAGGGTAGGTTGGGACGACCGTGGGTCGCGCGCACCGCGTGACCTGCGGGTGTAGTAGTTTTCGAGCACGATTCCGCACGGTGGGACCACGGCCCCGCGGCGCGGTGTTCCGAGGTCGAGCACGACGTGCGTGAGCCCCGAGGAGGCGAGATGAGTGTCCCAGGCGGTCCTGAGGTGCCGAACCGGGCGGGTAGCGACACGACGGTCAGCTTCGGCCGGATCGAGGCCCCGATCGAGGAGGGCGTGCAGCCCGGTGGCCTGAGCCCCGAGGAGCACGCCGCGGTCGCGGCGCTGCCGCGCCACTCCGCCCTGCTCATCATGCAGCGCGGTCCCGGGCAGGGGTCCCGCTTCCTCCTCGACGCCGAGCGCACCGTCGCCGGCCGGTCGGAGCACGCGGACATCTTCCTCGACGACGTCACCGTCTCCCGCAAGCACGCCGAGTTCGTGCGCGAGGGCGACCACTTCCTCGTGCGCGACGTCGGGTCGCTCAACGGGACGTACGTGAACCGCAGCCGCATCGACGCCGTCGCGCTCGCGACGGGCGACGAGGTGCAGATCGGCAAGTACCGGCTCACGTTCCACGCCAGCCCGCACGCGGGGGCACCGGCGGGCGGCACGGCACCGCGGTCGTGAACGCGTCGACGGGCGCCGCGCACGCCACGGCCCCCGAGCCCGCCGACGGGGCGGAGGCGTGGCCGCAGGGGATCTCGCGCCGCGCGAGCATGCGCATCTCCGACGTCCTGCGCGCGCTGCGGGCCGAGTTCCCGAACGTCAGCCACTCCAAGCTGCGCTTCCTCGAGGAGCAGGGGCTCATCGAGCCCGTGCGCACCGCGTCGGGCTACCGCCAGTACAGCCCCGCCGACGTCGAGCGGCTGCGGTTCGTGCTCGTCGAGCAGCGCGACCGGTACCTGCCGCTCAAGGTCATCAAGGAACGCCTCGCCGCCCTCGACGCCGGCACCGAGATCGAGACGCTCGCGCCGCGCCTCGCCACGACCGACGGCGAGACCGGGTCCGCGGCCGTCCGCCAGCGCTACACGCTCGACGCGCTCGTGTCCGCGGCGGGGGTCGAGCGAGAGCTCGTCGAGGGCCTCATCGAGGCCGGCGTGCTGCGCCAGGCACCGGGCGGCCAGCTCGACGCGCGCTCCCTCGACGTGGTCGTACTCGCTGCCGGCCTGTCGGAGTACGGCATCGAGCCGCGCCACCTGCGCTCCCTGCGCACCGCCGCGGACCGGCACGTGAGCCTCGTGCACCAGGTCGTCTCGCCCTGGCGCGGCCAGCAGAGCGCGTCCGCACGCGCCCACGCCGGCACCGTGGCGTCCGAGGTGGGGGAGCTGTGCGCGCAGCTGCACACCGTGTTCGTGCGCCAGGGGATCGACGACCTCACGCGCTGACGGGCGCGCCGACCCGTCCCGGTCACGAGCACCCGGCCGGACGGGTCCCCACCCCCTGCCGGATGCCGGTCGGAGTCGTACCGTGGAGGGGTGAGCGACGACGTCCCGATGGTCCCGGTCGAGGTGCTCGGGGTCCGTCAGCAGCAGCGCGACCAGGAGATCGTGGTGCTGCTGCTCGACGACGCGTCCGAGCTCGTCGTGCCGATCGTCATCGGTCCTCGGGAGGCGAGCGCGATCGCGATGGCGCAGGCCGGCCTGCCGACGCCGCGGCCGATGACGCACGACCTGCTGCGGGACCTCCTCGACGCGGTCGGGGTGCGCCTCGAGCGGGCGGAGATCGTCGCGCTCGACGGCGGCATCTTCTTCGCCGAGCTGGTCCTGAGCAACGGGGTGCGGCTCGACTCGCGTGCGTCGGACGCGATCGCGGTCGCGGTCCGCACGGGCAGCCCGGTGCTGTGCTCGGCGGAGGTCGTCGCGACCGCGGGGGTCGAGGTCGTCGACGTCGCGCAGCAGGAGGAGGTCGAGAAGTTCCGCGACTTCCTGGACCACGTCCAGCCGGAGGACTTCTCGGTGGACGAGTAGCGCGGGCCCGCTCGCGACCGGGGTCACCCTCGAGCAGCGGTCGAGGTCTGCGGACACAACGGACAAGCCCAACGTTCGACCTCAGGTCGAGGGTTGGCCGGCCGGCTCGCCGGTCGCGCGGGCGCGACACGCCCGCGCGCTGGGGTCGTCGGTCGTTGACGACCCCCGACCGCGCCCATAGCGTGGTCGTGGACATCACCCCAGGAGGCGACAGTGAACAGCAGCGGTGAGGCGAGCGTCGGTGCCGGCGCGGCAGTTCCGCACGGTGCGCAGGGCCTCCTCTTCGGGGAGGACATCACCGAGCAGGACACGACCACCGGCTACCGCGGCCCGACCGCGTGCCGTGCTGCGGGCATCACGTACCGCCAGCTCGACTACTGGGCCCGCACGGGCCTCGTCGAGCCGACGGTGCGCCCCGCGTCCGGGTCGGGCTCGCACCGCCTGTACAGCTTCCGGGACATCCTCGTCCTCAAGGTCGTCAAGCGCCTCCTGGACACCGGGGTCTCGCTGCAGCAGATCCGCACGGCCGTCGAACACCTGCGCGAGCGCGGGGTCGAGGACCTCGCGCAGATCACCCTCATGAGCGACGGCGCGAGCGTGTACGAGTGCACGTCGCCGGACGAGGTCGTCGACCTCGTCCAGGGCGGCCAGGGCGTCTTCGGCATCGCGGTCGGTCGCGTGTGGCGCGAGGTCGAGGGCACGCTCGCCGAGCTGCCGACCGAGTCGCTCGACGACGAGGACGCGTCGGTCGCGAGCCCGCAGGACGAGCTCGCCCAGCGTCGTCGCGCCCGCACCGCCGGCTGACGTCCGCGAGCGCCGCCGGTTCCCGGGGCGGCCAGGCGCGCGGCACGCTCAGGCAGCACCTCCCCGGGGCGTGCGCCCCTGTGGAGCACGTCACAGCCGGTCCGACGGCCCGCCCGGTGAGGGCGTGGGAGGATCGCCCGGTACGCGGCGCGTCTCGTCCTCCCCGGCGGCGTCGCACGGTCGACGGATGGAGTGCCGGTGTTCTCGAAGGTCCTGGTCGCCAACCGCGCGGAGATCGCCGTCAGGGCGTTCCGCGCCGCCTACGAGCTGGGGGCCCGCACCGTCGCGGTGTTCCCGCAGGAGGACCGCAACTCCGAGCACCGGCTCAAGGCCGACGAGGCGTACCTCATCGGGGAGCCGGGTCACCCGGTCCGTGCGTACCTCGACATCGAGGAGATCGTGCGCGTCGCGCGCGAGGCGGGCGCCGACGCGGTCTACCCGGGCTACGGGTTCCTCTCGGAGAACCCCGACCTGGCGCGCGCGTGCGCGGACGCCGGGCTGACGTTCGTCGGGCCGCCGCCGGAGGTGCTCGAGCTCGCGGGCAACAAGGTGCGCGCGCTCAAGGCCGCCCGCGAGGCGGGGCTGCCGGTGCTCGCGTCGAGCGAGCCGTCGTCGGACGTCGCCGAGCTCGTCGCGGCCGCGGACGCGATCGGCTTCCCCGTGTTCGTCAAGGCGGTCGCCGGCGGCGGCGGGCGCGGGATGCGCCGCGTGGACACGCGCGAGGACCTGCCCGAGTCGCTGGCCGCCGCGATGCGCGAGGCCGACGGCGCGTTCGGCGACCCCACCGTGTTCCTCGAGCAGGCGGTGCTGCGCCCGCGGCACATCGAGGTGCAGATCCTCGCCGACGGCGCGGGGAACGTCGTGCACCTGTACGAGCGGGACTGCTCGCTCCAGCGGCGGCACCAGAAGGTCGTCGAGATCGCGCCGGCGCCGAACCTCGACCCCGCGATCCGGGACGCGCTGTGCGCGGACGCGGTGAAGTTCGCGCGGCACATCGGGTACCAGAACGCGGGCACGGTCGAGTTCCTCGTCGACACGGTGGGGGAGCGTGCCGGGCAGCACGTGTTCATCGAGATGAACCCGCGCATCCAGGTCGAGCACACCGTGACCGAGGAGGTCACCGACGTCGACCTCGTGTCCGCGCAGATGCGCATCGCCTCCGGCGAGACCCTCGAGGACCTCGGGATCCGGCAGGAGGACGTGCGCGTCAACGGCGCCGCCCTGCAGACCCGCATCACGACCGAGGACCCCGCGAACGGGTTCCGGCCCGACACTGGCCGCATCATCGCCTACCGCTCGCCGGGCGGGGCGGGCGTGCGCCTGGACGGCGCGACGGCGACCGCCGGGTCCGTCGTCTCGGGCCACTTCGACTCGATGCTGGTCAAGCTCACGTGCCGCGGTCGGGACTTCCCGACGGCGGTGCGCCGCGCCCGGCGCGCGCTCGCCGAGTTCCGCATCCGCGGCATCCGCACCAACATCCCGTTCCTGCAGGCCGTGCTCGCCGACCCGGAGTTCGTCGCGGGGAACGTGGCGACGTCGTTCATCGACGAACGGCCCGAGCTCCTCGCCGCGCGCGAGAGCGCCGACCGCGGGACGCGCCTGCTCGCGTACGTGGGGGACACGACGGTCAACCGCCCGCACGGCGAGCCGCGACGCACCACCGACCCCGCGGCGAAGCTGCCCGCGCTCGACCTGTCGGTCGCGCCGCCGCCCGGCACGCGCCAGCAGCTCCTCGAGCTCGGCCCCGAGGGCTTCGCGCGCGCCCTGCGCGGCGAGCAGCGCCTGCGGGTCACGGACACGACGTTCCGCGACGCCCACCAGTCGCTGCTCGCGACGCGCGTGCGCACGCACGACCTGGCCGCCGTCGCGCCGTACGTCGCGCGGGCCACGCCGCAACTGTGGTCGGTCGAGGCGTGGGGCGGGGCGACGTACGACGTCGCGCTGCGCTTCCTCGGCGAGGACCCGTGGGAGCGGCTCGCGACCCTGCGCGCCGCGATGCCGAACCTCGCGATCCAGATGCTCCTGCGCGGGCGCAACACGGTCGGGTACACGCCCTACCCGACGCGGGTCACCGAGGCGTTCGTCGAGGAGGCCGCCACGACGGGCATCGACGTGTTCCGCATCTTCGACGCCCTCAACGACGTGGACCAGATGCGGCCCGCGATCGAGGCCGTGCGCGCCACCGGGACGACGGTCGCCGAGGTCGCGCTGTGCTACACCGGCAACCTGCTCGACCCCGCCGAGGACCTGTACACGCTCGACTACTACCTGAACCTCGCGGACCGCATCGTCGACGCCGGCGCGCACGTGCTCGCGATCAAGGACATGGCCGGGCTGCTGCGCCCCGCCGCCGCGACCCGGCTCGTGACCGCGCTGCGCGAGCGCTTCGACCTGCCCGTGCACCTGCACACCCACGACACCTCGGGCGGCCAGATGGCGACCCTGCTCGCCGCCGCGGCCGCCGGCGTGGACGCGGTCGACGCCGCGAGCGCCGCCATGGCGGGCACGACGAGCCAGCCGTCGCTGTCCGCGCTCGTCGCGGGCCTGGAGCACACCGAGCGCGACACCGGCCTGTCGCTGGCCGCGGTCGCGGACCTGGAGCCGTACTGGGAGTCGGTCCGCCGCGTCTACGCGCCGTTCGAGTCGGGGCTGCCCGGGCCGACGGGGCGCGTGTACGAGCACGAGATCCCGGGCGGGCAGCTGTCGAACCTGCGTCAGCAGGCGATCGCGCTGGGCCTGGGGGACAAGTTCGAGCAGATCGAGGCCATGTACGCGGCGGCGGACCGCATCCTGGGGCGCCTGGTGAAGGTGACGCCGTCGTCGAAGGTCGTGGGCGACCTCGCGCTGCACCTCGTGGCGGCGGGCGCGGACCCGGCCGAGTTCGCGGCCGACCCGCAGGCGTTCGACATCCCGGACTCGGTGATCGGGTTCCTCGGTGGTGAGCTCGGCGACCCGCCCGGGGGCTGGCCGGAGCCGTTCCGCTCCCGTGCCCTCGCCGGGCGCGCGGCGCGCGGCGGCGTGACGCCGCTGTCGCCGGAGGACGAGGCCGAGCTCGCGCATGCGGGGGAGTCGCGGCGCCGCCGGCTGAACCACCTGCTCTTCGCGGGGCCGACCAAGGAGTTCGAGCAGGTGCGCCAGGCGTACGGGGACGTGTCCGTGCTCGACACCCCGACGTACCTGTACGGGCTCGAGCCGGGTCAGGAGGTCGCCGTCGCGCTCGGCAAGGGCGTGCGCCTGCTCGTGGGCCTCGAGGCGATCGGCACGCCCGACGAGCGGGGCATGCGCACGGTCATGTTCACCCTCAACGGCCAGCTGCGCCCGATCCAGGTGCGCGACCGTGCGGTCGACGTGGACGCGCGCACGGCCGAGAAGGCGGACCCGACGCAGCCGGGGCAGGTCGCGGCACCGTTCGCGGGCGCGGTGACGCCGGTCGTCGTCGTCGGGGACGTCGTCGAGGCC
>JAQSXO010000069.1 GCA_029256625.1 Cellulosimicrobium sp.
GTGCTGGGTGGACACCGAGCAGCCCGACGTCGACGCCGCGCTCGCGTTCTACGGCGCCCTCTTCGGGTGGGAGTTCGAGGACAGGCTGCCGCCCGGCACCGGGGAGCGCTACGTCGTGGCGTCGCTCGGCGGGCAGGACGTCGCGGCGGTGGCGTCCGGCACCGGTGTGCCCGAGTGGATCACGTACGTCGCGGTCGACGACGTGGACGCCTCGTCGCGCGGCGTCCCCGACCTCGGCGGGGAGGTCCTCGACGGCCCGACGACGATCGGGCCGCCCGGGCGCCTGGCGTCCGTCCGCGACCCGCAGGGCGCGACGTTCCGGCTCTGGCAGCCCGGGACCCGGGTCGGCGCGCAGCGCGTCAACGAGCCGGGCACGTGGAACTTCAGCGTCCTGCACACGCCCGACGTCGCGCGGGCGCTGCACTTCTACGGCCCCCTCCTCGGGTGGGAGGTCAGCCCCGACCTGGGGGCGGGCATGGCGCGCGTCCCGGGCTACGGCGACCACCTCGCCCGGACCGTCTACCCGGAGATCGACGCGAACCAGGAGGGCGCGCCGCCCGGGTTCCGCGACGTCGTGGCCGGGGTGGTCGAGGACGGCGGGCCGGCCCGCCACGCCGTCGTGTTCTCGGTCGCCGACCGCGACGCGGCCGCCGAGGCCGCGGAGCGCGCGGGTGCCGTCGTCCTGTCCGCGGAGGTCGGCGAGTGGACCCGCGAGGTCACGCTCCGCGACCCGCAGGGCGCCGTCCTCACGCTGTCGCAGTTCACCCCGCCGGAGGGCTTCTGACCGTCCACGCGGAACGGGAGCAAAGCATTCCTTGACAGGAATATTCCTTGTGGGGAATGCTTCGGTGCATGGAGGCCTTTCTCGCCGCGCTCGCCGACCCGGTCCGGTGGCGGCTCGTCACGCTCCTCGCCGAGCGTCCTCGGCCCGTGGGCGTGCTCGCCCAGCTTGCCGCCGCGCGCCAGCCGCAGACGACCAAGCACCTGCAGACCCTCGAGCGGGCCGGCGTCGTCGTGTCCCAGCGGTCGGGTCAGCGCAAGATCTACGCCCTGGCCCCCGACGCACTCCGTGAGCTCGCCGAGGCGCTGACGGCTCTCGCCGAGGCCGCGGACGCCGCCACGTCGGGAAAGACGTTCGAGCAGTACGGGAAGAGCCTGACGAGCGAGCGCGACGCCGCCCGCGAGACCGGGTGGGCGGACGGCCGCAAGTTCGACTTCACCCGGTCGCTCGCGGCGGCACCCGACGTCGTGTGGCGCCACCTCACCGAGGCCCCGCTGCTCGCCCGGTGGTGGACGCCGGACGACCTGCGCGTGTCCGAGCTCGTGTTCGAGGCCCGGCCCGGCGGCCGGATCGTGCAGGAGTACCGCGACGCCGAGGACGTCGACGGGTCCGGCGAGGTGGTCGGGCGTGCGGAGGGCCAGGTGGTGGAGGCACGGCCCGCGGAACGCCTGGCGTACCAGCTCTCGCCGGTGCTCCCCGACGGGAGCGTGGCCTTCACCGCGCACGTCGACCTCGACCTCCGCCCGGACGGGACGGGCGCCGCCCTCGACGTCCGCTTCCGGGTCACCGACAGCACGGTCGACTCCGCCGACTTCGTCGCCGGGATCGAGATCGGCTTCGGGCAGAGCCTCGACACGCTCGTGACGACCGTCGCGGGCACGCACCACACCGACACCGCCACCGACAGGAGCGCGCCATGACCGCACCGACCGGACGACTCGTCACCGCGAACCTCGCCCTCACGCTCGACGGGCGCTATCACGGCCCCGGCGGGCCGGGGGACCTCAGCCCGATCGGCCCGTACGTCGCGTCGGACACCGCGCGCGACCAGATGGTCCGCATGTGCGCGGGCGCGACCACGGCGGTGCTCGGCCGCGGCAACGCCGAGGGGTTCCTGGGCTACTGGGGGCCCGTCGCCGAGGACGACTCCGCCGACCCGCGGGACCAGGCGTACGCGCGCTGGCTCGTCGGCACCGAGAAGGTCGTCCTCTCGACGACGCTCACCGAGGCCCCGTGGGACCGCGCGCGCGTCGTGAACGCCCCGGCGGCCGACGTCGTCGCCGACCTCCGCGGGTCCGGGGAGGGCGACATCCTCGTCAACAGCAGCCCGGGTGTCATCCGGGACCTCCTCGCGGCCGACCTCGTCGACCGGCTCTACCTCGTGGTCGTCCCCGAGATCGCGGGCAGCGGGGGACGGCTCTTCGAGGACGGCCTGCCGTCCACCCGCTGGACCGTCGCGTACCAGGAGGCGGGTCCGACGGGCGAGCTCGCCCTCGTCTACGACCGGGTCCGCTGACCCGGGCACCCGTTCGCCTGGCGGCGAGCGTGCGGCCGGGGTGCCGTGGTCCGGCATCATGACGCCGTGAACGTCGTCACCCGCACCCCGCACGACCAGGTCGTCGCCCGTCTGCGCGCCGCAGACCTCGAGTACGGGCGCGTCGGCCCGACGGACGCGCGCGGCTGGACGTTCGCCGAGGTCGACACGGAGGCCGACGTCGAGGCGGGCCGCGAGCCCGGCACGCCCGCGGCGGTCGCGGAGGCGCTCGCGCGCGTCGACGAGCTGGTCCCGGCGCCGTGGGTCGTGCAGCTCGACGGCGGGTCGGACGTGCTGCCCGACGGCGTGAGCGCGATCCTCGCGGCCCGCACCGACCCGGTGGCCCCGCCGACGGTCGTCACGTGGGCGCCCGTCGACCCGTCGGGGACGAGCACCGACCACGCGATGCGCCTCGACGGCGACCCGAGCCACGTGCTCGCGGCCGTCGCCACGCTCGTCGGGCTGCGGGACGCGGCGTCCGCGCCCGACCGCCTGCGCGAGCTCGAGCACCCCGACGACCTGCTCGACACGTTCGCCGCCGTCGCCGACCTGCCGGCGACCGACTCGGCCGCGCCCGACGCCGTCGTCCAGCTCGTGCGCGCCGACGCCGCGTTCGTCCGCGCCGCGGTGCGCCGTGCGGGGTCGGCGTGGGTGCGCACGACGGACGAGCGCACCGCCGTGTGGACGGTCGAGCGGCCCCCGTCCCCGGTCCCGGGTGCGCCCGACGACGAGGTCCGGGAGACGTTCACGGACGCCCTCACCGGGGAGTTCCGCGCACGGTCGACGATCGAGCGCGGCCTGCGCCCGGGCGAGGCGATGATCAGCCTCGAGCGGGCGGGGTCCGGGGTGTCGTGGACGCTCACGACGCCCGGGCGGCCGTGGGTCTTCGGGAGCTGGAACGACACGTGGACGGACCTGTCCACCTCCGGGACGGAAGGCGCGTACGACGCGCTCGTCGAGACCTTCGGCGAGCCGCGCGATCCCCACCGGCTCCGTGCGCTGCTCGCCGCGTCCACGTGGCCCGGCGACCCGGTCGCCGACCTCGCCTACCTCCTCGGACTGCCGCCGGCGGTCGTCGAGGCGGTCGGCGACCCGGCGCGGTTCCGGCACGGCGCCGAGCGGGTCCAGCCCCTCGGCCCGACGGCGCCGCTCACCCCGGCCGAGAAGGCGGCGCTCGAGGCCCGCGCGCCCCGGCGCGGCACGGGCAAGACCGTGCGCGACGTCGTCCTGCTCGTGCTGGGCGTCGTGCTGCTCGGCCTCGGGGCGGCGATGCTCGCGACCGACGGCGCCGTCGTCGGGTCTGACGGCCTGCCCGACTGGTCCGTCGTCGTCTGGATCGCGGGCGGTGTGCTCGCCCTCGCCGGCTGGGCCGGCCTCGGGTCGGCCCGCTCCGACCGGCGCCGCTTCCTCGCCGACACGTGAGCGGGCCCGTCCCCGGTCGCAGCGCGACCGGGGACGGGCCCGCTACCGCGACGCTCGATGGGGCGTCGGCGTCAGCGGTCGGCGAGGTGGTCGATCTCCTCGAGCAGACGCTCGCGCGTCGCCTCGTCGTCGACGAACTTCTCGAGGGTGCGCCGCACCGACTCCCAGCGCCCCGCCTCGACCGCGCCGAGCACGTTGACGAGCTGGCCCGGCGGAAGGTCGAGCACCGCGACACGGGCGCGCAGGCCCTCGGGCGTGACCGTGACGACGACGGTGCGCTCCGCCGTCGCCTCGCCGCCCGCGCCCCGGGCCGTCGCGGAGACGGTGTGCTCGCCGAGCGCGAGGTCGGCAGCGGCGATCGCCGCGCCGTTCTCGACCGGCTCGCCGTCGAGCGAGACGACGACCTCGTCCGCGTCCGTGGCGCTCGCGGCGACGACGAGCGTGCCGCCGCGCTCGACCTCGCCGCCCTCGGCCGGGCTCACGACCTCGACCGTCGGCGCGGCGGGCGCGGGCGCCGCCTGCTCGCGCGCCTGCTTCCAGCCGATGAACGCCCCCGCACGGTCGGTGATGACGCCGTCGACGCCGATCTCGGTGAGCCGGGCCCAGTCGGCCGCCGAGTTCACGGTGTACGGCATCACGGCGATGCCGGCCTCGTTGAGGTCCACGACGACGCTCGGGCGTGCGAGCAGCGCGGTCGCCGACGGGTTGTACATGACCGCGCCGAGGTCCTGCGCCACGGCGACGGGGTCGGCGTCGAGCGAGCCGCGCAGCAGGCCGCGCGGGATCTGCGGCGCGTGCTCGCGCGCGTACCGCAGGGCGGCGACGTCGAACGACTGCAGGACCACGCGGTCCTCGAGCCCGGCCTCGACGACCATGTCCACGACGCGCTCGACCTCGGCGGACGTCTCCGGGCCCTTGATCTCCAGCAGGAGGGTGGACGAGCCGGTCTCCAGCAGGTCGAGGACCTGCGCGAACGTCGGCAGGTGCTGGCCGGCGAACGCGGGGGAGAACCACGACCCGGCGTCGAGCGCGGTGACCTGCGCGCCGGGCAGCACGGCGACGTCGCCGGAGCCCTCCGTCGTGCGGTCCACGGTCTGGTCGTGGAGCACGACCGGGAGCCCGTCCGCCGTGGTGTGCACGTCGATCTCGACGTACTCGGCACCCGTGCGCATGCCCGCGGCCACGGCAGCGAGCGTGTTCTCGGGCGCGACCGACGAGTAGCCGCGGTGCGCGACCGTGACGGGGAGCTCCCCGTCGTCGCCGACGTAGGACGCGGGCTCGATCTCGGTGACGGTGACGTCGTCGATGCTCACGGTCGCCCCGGCCGTGACGAAGCCGAGCGCGCCGTCGCGCGACCGGTCGATCCGCCCTTCGAGGAGGGTCTTCCCGTCGAGCGCGTAGGTGACCGCGGCGCCCTGCACCTCGACCGACAGGTGCACGTCGCGGCCCGTCGCCGCGTCCGTCGGGGCGGACGCCGTGTACGGGACGTTCCACGCGTCCGCGGGCGTCCGCTGCGCGATCTCGACGCCGTTGTTCGCGGTCGTCGCGCTGCGCAGGACCGCCTGCCACCACGGCACCGCGCCGTCGGGCGCGACGTCGAGGATCGCGCCCGCCCAGCGCGAGGCGTTGTCCACGCTCTCGAAGCGCAGCGTCGCCTCGAGGCGGTAGTTCTCCGCCGACTCCCCGAAGACGATGCGCGCGGGCGACGACCCGTCCGGGGCGTCGCCGACGAGCCGGCCGTCCCGCACCTGCCAGCCGCCCAGCACGGGCGTCCACCCCTCGGGGAGGGCGTCACCGTCGAACGACTCGGTGAGCAGCACGTCGCCGGGCTCGGCGGCGGCCGGGGTGGCGAACGGGACGGTCGCGGTCGTGGTCGCTGCCACGACGAGCGTGCTCGCGAGCAGGGCTCCTGCCAGCGCGGCGGCGGTACCGCGCACGGCGCGGCGTCGGGTGGTCGTCATCGGGTCCTCCGAACGTCGGGACGGTTGCCCCGGCGACGCTACGAATGCCGTATGACGGTGCGGTGGACGCCGGGCGACGCCGGAGGGACGGCCAGGTGACGGGACGCGGGTCCCTGACGTGCACCCCGAGCCCTCTCGAACGCCCCCTCGAACGCCACCCCGAGCGTCACCCGGGCGGCCCCGGCACGCGCGTCAGCAGGCGCGCGACGTCGTGCCCGGCCTCCAGCAGCGCGAGCGTGCGGCGCGCGATGGCGTCGAGCCGCGCGTCGAGCGCGGCGAGCGGGTCGGCGACGTCGGCCGGCCCGGTGGCCCCGCGGAGCGCGTCGACCGCGTGCCGGACCTCCGGGACCCGGTACCCGGCCGCGCGCAGGGCCGCGACGACCCGGGCCTCGCGGACGGCCGCGGGCGGGTAGCGGCGGGCCGACACCGCGCCCGTGCGCGACGCGACGCGCTCCGGCGCGAGAAGTCCCTCGTGCTCCCAGAACCGCAGCGTCGACGCCCGGACGCCCAGCGCGGCGGCGAGTCCCGTGATCGTGAGCATGGACCCGTCGGGCTCGGCCGTCCCCGTGGCCGGGCCGTCGGCAGAGCCGGCGGCGCCGTCGCCCTCCGCCCGGATCACGACGAGCGCGCGCCGCGCAGCGAGTGCCTCGTCGCGCTCCCGCGCGAGCGTCACGTGCAGCCCGGAGACCAGCGCCGTCGCCTCGTCGAGGGGGAGCGAGCGCGCGTCGCGCAGCACCCGCCGCGCGACGACCGGCCCGACGGCAGCCGCGAGGCCGCGGTACGCGCGCAGGGCCAGGACGTGCTCGTCGCCGAACGCGCGGTACCCGTTGGTGGACCGGTCGGCGGGCGGCAGGACGCCCAGGGCCTCCAGGTCGCGCACCTGCTGGACCGAGCACCCGGCCGCGCGCGCGACGTCGGTCGTCCGCAGCGGCCGCGACGCCTCGCCGGCTGCCGCGCGCTCCGACATCGTCACGTCAACCCTCCACGAGCACTTCAAGCGGACACTCGAACCATGAGTATGGAGCAGATCCTCGGAACGGTCCGGTCGTTCGACGGCGTCCTCGTGCTCTCACCGGGCCCCGGCAGCGAGTTCCCCGAGGTGGCGTGGGGCGACCACTTCTTCTACTACGCCCCCGACGGCGAGATCCCGCACGGGCAGCCCTACGGCACGGTCGTCACCAAGGACTACCCCGACGACGCGGCGTCGCGCCTCGACGAGGAGGGCCGCTGGAGGGTCAACGTGCACGTGGGACGTGACCGCTTCCGCGACCTCGTCGGCGCCGATCCCCGCGACGGGGCGGCGTCGGAGGTGGGGGAGACCGACGTCGTCGTGCCGCACCCGGTGTACGGCGCGCTCGGCTGGGTGTGCGTCGTGAACCCGGCCGAGCGCACGACCGGGCTCGTCCTCGACCTGCTGCGCGCCGCGCACGACGACGCACGCGCCCGCATCGCGCGCCGCACCGCGCGCTAGGTCGGTGGGAGCCGCTCAGACCGGGACGGCGGCGCTCGCGGGTGCGGGCGCGGGGCGCGCGGCGACGTGGCCGTGCCCGGCGACGTCGACGCCGACCGCGAGGACCCGCGGGACGCCGTCCGTCACCTCGACGGTGGAGACCGAGGCGTTCGGGAGCGCGACGAGCCCGGACGGGTCGAGCGTCGCGAGCCACGCGCCGAGCGTGAGCCCGTGCCCGACGACGAGCACGTGCCGGTCGAGCACCGCACCGGGGCGGGAGGCGTCGTCGTGCGCCGCGACGACGCGCGCGAAGACGGCGCGCACGCGGGCCATGAAGTCCTTGCCGGCCTCGCCGCCGCCCACGCCGGGGTGGGTGCCGGCCAGCATGCGCGGCACGAGCTCGGCCCACGGCTCGACCGCGTCGAGGTGCGACTCCGGGCGTCGCTCGTACGAGCCGAACGACAGCTCGCGCAGGTCGGGGTCGACCGTGAGCGGGAGGTCGGGGTGCTGGCGCAGCAGCTCCATCGCCGTGAGGACCGCGCGGCCCTGCGGCGACGAGTACGCGGCGGCGAAGTCGTGCCGCGCGAGGTGCTGCGCCGTGACGCGCACGCCCGCCCGCCCCGTGCGGGTCAGGGGGGAGTCGCACGACCCCTGCAGGTAGCGCCGTGCGTTGAGGTAGGTCTGCCCGTGTCGTACGAGCGTGATCGTCAGGGTCATCGTCGCTGTGCCCTCTCCGGTCGTCCCGGTCTTCTGGTCACGGCCGACGCTAGGGCGTCCCGGTGTCGGGACGACGACGCCCCGGTGACGATCGCGTGGCCGGGGCCGGAACGACCGAGGGTCGAGGCGCCGCCGCCCGGGATCACACCCGCGCGGGAGCCTCGTCGCGCTCGTGCGCGTCCGTCGTCGCGTCGTCGACCTCGGAGCGCTCGTCCGGGGTCGGGTGCGCCGTGTCGGCGACGCCCGCGTCGTGCTGGTCGGCAGGCTCCGCCGCCGCGGGGGCGGGCCACGGCTCCTCGACGCCCTCCGCGCCGTCGTGCGGCCTCGCGCCGGCGGCCCGGTGCACGACGACGGCGAGCGGCGCCACGAGGACCCCGCACACCAGGCCCCACGCGAGACCGGACTGGAGCACGGGGAGCGTGCGACCGGCGTCGGGCAGCAGACCGCCCGCCGCGACGGTCGAGGCGACGACGGGCACGGTCGCGGCGAGCGCCGCGCCCGCGACGCACGCGCACCACGTGGCGAGCAGGAGGGCCCAGCGGCCCTCCGCCGGGGGCAGCCGTCGTGCGGCGAGCGCGGTGAGCAGGCCCACGGCGAGGCCGACGCCGACCGGCAGGGCGAGGTGCACCGGGTCGGCGAGGGGCGCGTCCCGGTCGACGGCGAGGCGCGCGGAGGGCAGCAGCACGACGTCGCGGGCCACGCCCCACGGCGACTGGGGGTCGGCCGCGCCGGGGAGCGTCGTGCGCCCGACGCCCGCGGCGGCCCAGAGCACGCCCGTCGCCGCGCCCGCCGCGAGGGCGGCCGGCCAGGCGCGGACCGTCGTCGGCGTGCGGGTGTGCCGCGTGCCGGCCGGGTCGTCGCGGCGGTCGGTGAGCGCGCGCGTCACGACGACGGCGAGCCCGACGAGCGGCCCGGTCACGAGCCCCCACCAGCCGCCGAGCGCGGTGGCGACGAGCTCGGTGATCGTGTCGGCGCGCCACGGCAGCGTGACTCCCGCGAACCACGCGGCCGTCGCGGCGATCGCGGACGCCGCGACGGTCGAGAACCAGACGGCGAGGAACGTCGCCCACCGGCCGGTGCCCGCGGGCAGGCGCCGCACCGCGAGCTGGGTGCCGGCCGCGACCAGCGCCCCGGCGAGCGCGGCGGTGAGGAGCGTGCTGCCGGAGACGGGTGCCCCCGCCGCGACGGGCGCGGTCGGGTGGGGGAGCAGCGCGCGGACGACGGTACCCGGCACCGCGAGGGGCATCCCGGACAACCAGTCCCCGAGGCGGCCCGTCACCATCCAGAGGACCGCGGTGAGCGTTCCGGCGACGACGACGGCGGGGACGGTCCTCGATGACGGCATCCTGCGAGGGTAGTGGCAGCCCCGCGCCGGTCGCGACGACGAGCGATGAGTTCCGAGGACGGTCGTCGTCAGAACGCTCGGGAGCCCCGGTGCACGACCGCGGGCACGACGACACGGAGGTTGCCATGAGCGAGCGCAAGACCTACACCCTGGACGTGCCCGGTGCTGTGATCGCCTACGACGTCTGGACGCCGGACGTCGCGGGGGACCGGACGCCCGTCGTCGTCATGGGATCGCCCATGGCGGCGTCCGGGTTCGAGCAGCTCGCGGGGCTGCTCGACGACCGCGTGGTCGTCACGTACGACCCGCGCGGCACCGAGCGCAGCACGCTCGCGCCGGACGGCGAGGTCTCGGTCGAGGCGCACGCCGACGACCTGCACGCGGTCGTGACCGCGCTCGGGCTGGGCCCGGTGGACGTGTTCGGGTCGAGCGGGGGCGGCGTCGTCGGGCTGTCGTGGATCGAGCGCCACCCGGGCGACGTGCGGACCTTCGTGTCGCACGAGCCGCCGATCACCCCGCTGCTCGAGGACGCCGGGCTCGCGACGACGGTGCAGGCCGACATCGTCGACACGTACCGCCGCGAGGGCTTCGGCCCGGCCATGGCGAAGTTCGTCGCGCTCGTGAGCCACGTGGGCCCGCTGCCCGCGGACTACCTCGACCGTCCAACCCCGGACCCGGCGATGTTCGGCTTCCCGACCGAGGACGACGGGACGCGCGACGACCTCCTGCTCGGCAAGAACCTCGCGACGATGCCCGCCTGGGCCCCGGACGGCGCGGTGCTGCGGGCGTCGGGGTCGCGGGTCGTGCCCGCGGTCAGCGCGCAGGGCGAGGGCACGCTGGCCTGGCGCGGCGGCGCGGCGCTCGCGGGGCTGCTGGGCGTCGAGGCGGTGACCTTCCCCGGTGACCACGGGGGCTTCATGGTCAACGAGTGGTCGCCGGACAACGACCCCGCGGCGTTCGCCGCGGCCCTGCGCGCGGTGCTGGACGCCTGACGGACGCCGACCGGGCCTGACGCCCGGGCCGATGCCGGAGGAGGCGTTACGAGGCGTCGAACAGCGGCGCGCGGCCCGGCGGCTGGGCGGGCGGCGGGTCCGCGATGGCGGGGAGGAGCGGCCGCTCGACCTCCGGCTGCTCGGGCGTGAGGACGAGCGGTTCCTCGCCGTGGACGAGCCGCAGGCCGCTCCCGGACACGAGCCGGTAGGTCACGCCGTCACGTCTGACCTCGACGCGGGCGCGCGACTCCCCGTGGTGCACCGTGAACGCGAGCCGCGTGAGGCGGGCGGGGAGCCGGGGCGCGAGGCGGAGCGCGCCGTCGTCGTGCCGCAGCCCCGCGATCCCGGTGACGACGGCGGTCCAGGCGCCCGCGAGCGAGGCGACGTGCAGCCCGCCGTCGGTCGAGGCGCGCAGGTCGCACAGGTCGAGGAGCGCGCACTCGCGCGCGTACGCGTAGGCGAGGTCGACGTACCCGAT
>JAQSXO010000070.1 GCA_029256625.1 Cellulosimicrobium sp.
CGTCGACCTGTTCCGCGACAACTACCTCGAGGTCGCCCAGGGCGGCGCGACGCCGATCGAGTACCGCTACGCGTACGTCGCGCCGTCGAACACGGGCGTTCCCAGCGGGTTCGACCTCAACAACGACGGCACGGTCGGCGGGGGCGACGACGCGTTCGGCTTCGGCGTCTTCGAGGGCCAGTACGGCATGGTCGTGCTGTCGCGGTACCCGATCGACACGCGCGGGGTCCGCACCTTCCAGCACTTCCTGTGGAAGGACATGCCCGGCGCGCTGCTCCCCGACGACCCCGCGACCGCCGCGCCCGCGGACTGGTTCACGCCCGAGGAGCTCGAGGTCGTGCGGCTGTCGAGCAAGTCGCACTGGGACGTGCCCGTGCGGGTCGGCCGCGAGACGGTCCACGTGCTCGCGTCCCACCCCACGCCGCCCACGTTCGACGGCCCCGAGGACCGCAACGGGCGGCGCAACCACGACGAGATCCGGTTCTGGGCGGACTACGTGACGCCCGGCAAGGCGTCGCGGTACGTGTACGACGACGCCGGCCGCCGCGGTGGGCTGCACCCCGGCGAGAGCTTCGTGGTCCTGGGCGACCAGAACGCCGACCCGCTCGACGGCGACTCCGTCGACGCCGCGATCGACCAGCTCCTCGACCACCGGCGCGTCCAGGACCCGGCGCCCCGCTCGGCCGGTGGCGTCGATGCCGCCGCGCTCCAGGGCGGCGCGAACGCGACCCACCTCGGTGACCCCGCGCTCGACACCGCCGACTTCGCGGACACCGCGCCGGGCAACCTGCGCGCGGACTACGTGCTGCCGTCGCGCGACCTGCGCGTGCGCGACGCCGGGGTGTTCTGGCCGGTCCAGGCGGACCCGCTGTCGCGGCTCACGGGCGTCTTCCCCTTCCCGAGCAGCGACCACCGGCTCGTCTGGGTGGACCTGGCCCTCCGCGGCTGACCCACCGGTCCCGCCGTCGCCCCCGGGTGCTCGTCGCCCGGGGCGACGGTCCTGGACCGCGACGGTCGTGGGGTGCACACTCGGAGGTCTGTGCTCACTGCCGACGCACAGCAGACTCCCGGCCGGCGCCTCGCCGGTCGCACGGCACGCCCGTGGCGCGCCACGTCGTCCGGCCCGACGACCACCTCACCCACGTCCCCGGCGCGACGCGCACGCGTGCTGCCCCGCAGCACGGCGACGACACCCCTTGCCGCGCCCGGGACCGCCGGACCTGGAGCACCCATGAGAAGACTCCGCACCGCCCTGCCCGCAGGCGTCGCCGCAGCGACCGCCGTCCTCGTCCTCGTCGCAAGTCCTGCCGTCGCGCACGGCGGCGGCCGGCCCGACCCCAAGCCCCCGACCGTCACGGACGTCGTCGGCGGGCTCGTCGGCCCGCTGAGCGCCGCCGTCGGCCCCCGCGGCACCACGTACGTCACGCAGGACTTCGCCGCGCTCGTCACGGCCGTCCGGCCCGACGGCACCACCACGGTGCTGCACGCCGCCGAGGGCGGGGCGGAGGCCGCCGGGGTCTCGTACGCCGACCGCACCCTGACGTTCACCGAGACCTCCTACGGCATGAGCCCCGTGTCGGAGACAGCGGTCGTCAAGACGCTGCGGGTCGACCGGGCGGGCAACCCCGTCGGGGAACCGACCGTGCTCGCCGACGTCCATGCGTACGAGACGGCGAACAACCCCGACGGCGGCGTGGCCTACGGCCTGCTCGAGACCGACCCGGCGTGCGTCGCCCAGGTGCCCGCCGAGCCGGTCTCTCCCCTGTACACCGGGCACCTCGACTCCCACCCGTACGCGACGACCACGTCGCACGGCACGACCTACGTCGCCGATGCCGGGGCGAACGCCATCCTCGCGATCGACCGGCGCGGCGTGCGCACCGTCGCCGTCCTGCCCTCCCAGCCGTACGTCATCACCGCGGCCCTGGCGGCGGAGGTCGGCTGGCCGGAGTGCACGGTCGGGGAGACGTACTGGTTCGAGGCGGTCCCGACGGACGTCGAGGTCGGGCCGCGGGGTCAGCTCTACGTCTCGGTGCTGCCCGGGGGCCCGGAGGACCCGACGCTCGGAGGTCGCGGCATCGTCTACACGGTCGACCCCTGGCGCGGGAAGGTGCGCCAGCTCGCGAGCGGGTTCGTCGGCGCGACCGACCTCGCGGTCACCGAGCGGGGGACGGTGTACGTCGCCGAGATGTTCGGCGGCAAGATCTCGGTGATCGAGCGCGGTGCCCCGCGCACGCTCGTCGACGTGCCGCTCCCGGGCGCCGTCGAGTGGACCGGCAAGGGACTCGTCGCCACGACGAACGCCCTCCCGGGCGAAGGCGCACCGCCGGACGGACACCTCGTCACGGTGACGACCGGCCCGAGCCGTGGGCACGGGCACGGCGGCTGGTACCGCGGCTGGGGCGACGACGACCGGCACGGCCCGGGCGCGTGGTTCGACCGCGGGAACCGCTGACGGGTCGTCAGACGGCGGACGCCCGGGCGAGCGCGTGGAGGCTCGCCCGGACGTCCGCGTCCGTCGTCGCCCAGGAGCTCACCGACACGCGCAGCACCGCGCGGTCGTGCCAGCGCGACCCGGACATCCACGCCGTGCCGTCGTCGAGCACGCGGCGCACCACGTCCTGCGTGCGCGCATCGTCGCCGAACGCCGCGCAGACCTGCGTGAAGACGACGTCGTTGAGCACGACCGCGCCGTCGAGCGCGCGCATCCCCTCCGCGAAGGTCGTCGCGTGCCGGCAGAAGCCGTCGACGAGGTCCGCGACGCCCGAGCGCCCCAGCGCGCGCAGCACGGCCCAGACGGGGAACGCACGCCCGCGGCGCGACAGCTCGGGCACCTTGTCGAGCGGGTCGCCCGTGTCGCTCTGGATGAGGTAGTCGCCGTGCATGCCCATCGCCGCGCGCAGCGGCGCGGGGTCCGCGACGATCGCGAGCCCGCAGTCGTACGGGACGTTGAGCGTCTTGTGCGCGTCGGTCGCCCACGAGTCCGCGCCCTCGTACCCCGCGACGAGGTGCCGGTACGACGGCGACGCCGCGGCGAAGAGACCGAACGCGCCGTCCACGTGCACCCACGCGCCGTGCCGGTGCGCCACCTCGACCGCGGCGGCGAACGGGTCGAACGCGCCCGAGTGCACGTTCCCCGCCTGGAGCACGACGATCGTCGGGCCGCCCGACGTCCCCCGCGAGGTAGAGGCCTGGTCCCCCGAGATAGAGCCCAGGTCCCGCGAGGTAGAGCCCAGGTGCGCCGAGGTAGAGGCCCGGTCCGCCGAGGTAGAGGCCTGGTCCGTCAGCGCCTCCGCGAGCGCGGCGACCGAGACTCGGCCCTGGTCGTCCGCGGCCACGACCTCGGGCGCACCGAGCCCGAGGTAGGACAGCGCGAGGTCGACCGACTCGTGCCGCTCGGCGCCCACGAGGACGCGGACGCGCGGGGCGCCCGTCAGGCCGTCGCGGCGCACGTCCCACCCGGCGCGTCGCAGGACCTCGCCGCGCGCCGCCGCGAGCGCCGTGAAGTTCGCGGTCGTCGCGCCGGTGACGAACCCGACCGCGCCCGTGGCGGGCAGCCCCAGCAGGTCGAGCAGCCACGCGCTCGTCACGTCCTCGACGGCGGTGTGGGCGGGGGTCACCGAGCGCAGCGCGGAGTTCTGGTCCCACGCGCTCGTGAGCCAGTCGGCCGCGAGCGCGGCCGGGTGGCTCCCGCCGATGACCATGCCGTAGAAGCGACCGGACGGCATGGCGGTGAGCCCGGGCCCGCACGCGGTCGCGAGGAGGTCGACGACGTCCGCGGCCGGCGTCGGACCGTCGGGCAGGTCGGTGCCCAGCGCGGCGACGACGTCGGCCACGCTCGCCCGGGGCGGGACGGGCCGCGTCGCGAGGGAGTCGAGCCACGCGGCCGCGTGCTCGTGCGCCCGCAGGAGGGCGGCGTCGCGATCGTCCATGACCGCTCCTGACCGGGCCGGACCCGCGCCGACCCTCCCGCCAGGCTGGACCCGCGCCGGGCCGCGGTCAACCGTGGGGCAGCGATCCGGTACGCGCGTACTTCTTACGCACAGGCAATCACCAGGCAACACGGCGTCCCTAGCGTCGGGCGGGCCAGATGTTCCCCCGACGGAAGGCCCCCTGTTGAGAACGTTCACCCTGACCCTGTCCGGCCGCGCCGTCGCGGCCGTCGTCGCGCTCGTCCTGGCGTGCGCGGCCCTCGCCGCGACGGTCGCGTACACCGTCGCCGACTCCCGGGCGTCGGCCGCCGCCGCACGCGCCGAGGGCGCCGCGGCCCCGGTGCTGGCCGCCGGGACCGCCCCGGCCAACCCGCTGGGCATCGCGTCCGCGCAGTACGCGACCGCGACGGCGACCGCCGCCACGGAGAAGCCGAAGGTCGTCGTCGTCGCGACCGGCGGCACGATGGCCGGCAAGGCGACCGGCCGCGACACGTTCACGAGCTACCGCGCCGGCACGTACCTCATGGACGACATGCTGAGCACGCTGCGCCCGGAGCTCGACGCGGTCGCCGACGTCACCGCCGTCCAGTTCGGCAACGCCGGCTCGTCCGGCTACTCGATGGAGCAGTTCCACGCGCTCACGCTCGAGGTCGAGAAGCAGCTGGAGACCGCCGACGCCGTCGTCGTCACGACGGGCACCGACACGCAGGAGGAGTTCGCGTACTGGCTCGACCTCACCGTGCGGTCGCGCAAGCCCGTCGTCACGTCCGGCTCGATGCGCCCGTGGGGGTCGGGCGCCGGGCCGGACTCGAGCCTCGTGTTCGGCACGGACGCGCCCGCGAACCTCTACAACGCGATCAAGGTCGCGGCCTCGCAGCAGACGTTCTGCTTCGGCACGGTGCTCATGCTCAACGACGAGATCCAGGCGGCTCGCGAGGTCACCAAGTCGAACTCGTACCGCACCGACACGTTCCAGACGCGCGAGTACGGCGTGCTCGGCTGGATCGACGGCGACAACGTCACGCTCGGCCGGGCGCCCGCGCGCGTGATGTCGTGCGACACCGAGGAGTGGTTCACGCCGTTCGACCTCGCGAAGGTCGACCCGAAGACGCTCCCGCGCGTCGAGATCCTCATGTCCTACCAGCAGGCGGGCGGCGAGGCCGTGACGGCGTTCGCGAACGCGGGCGTGCGGGGCATCGTCACCGCGGGGACGGGGGCCGGCGGCATCTCGTCCGCGATGAGCCAGGCCCGCACCGCGGCCGTCCGCGACAAGGGCGTGTGGTTCGTCTCCACCACGCGGACCGGGTCGGGATCGTCGTACGGGGGTGGCAACGGCATCATCGCGGGCGGCGACCTCACGGCCGTCAAGGCGCGCCTCCTGCTGCTCCTGTCGCGGGCCTTCACGGACGACCTCGCGACGGCGCAGGGCTGGTTCGCCACGTACGGCAACGCGTCGTTCGACCAGTCCGCGACAGCGGCCACGGTCGGTGCCGAACCGGGCTCGACGACGGTCCGCTTCTCCGGCACGGCGACGCCGTCGTGCAAGGCGGCGGGCAAGCAGCTCTGGCTGACGACGTCGGTGACGAACGAGGACACGGTGCCCATCGACGTGCACGTGCAGACCCCCGCGGGCGAGCACACCTTCTCGGCGGTCCCCGCCGGGGAGTCGGCCGAGAAGACCCTCGCCGTGAAGGGCAAGGCGCTCGCCGCAGGCGAGATCACCCTCGTCGCGTCGAAGGACGTCGACGGGCGGGCCGTGCAGACGGAGGCCACCGCCGCCTACCCGGAGACGGCGTGCCGCTGACCGCCTGACCGCGTGACCGCTTGACCGCACGCCGAGCACGACATGAGGGTCGCTATCGAGCCGATAACGACCCTCGTGTCGTGCTCGGCGTACGGCCGGGAGATTACGCAGGTGTCCTCACGAATCAACTATGGTGGCGTCGGCCGCGACGTCGCGGCCCGCCGCCGACGAAGGGGACCCCATGGCCGACCCGACGCCCTCGCTCATCCCGACGACCCACACCTCCCCGCCGGCGTCGGACCGCTCGACGTTCGTCGTGACCGAGCAGCAGTTCGACGCGATGTTCCCCGAGCGGAACGCTTTCTACACGTACGCCGGGCTCGTCGCGGCGACGGCCGCCTACCCCGGGTTCGCGACGTCCGGCGGGGACCGGGTGGCCCGGCGCGAGGCGGCGGCGTTCCTCGCGAACGTGAGCCACGAGACGCACGGGCTGGTGCACGTGGTCGAGGTGAACACCGCGAATTACCCGCACTACTGCGACCCCGCCCAGCCGTACGGGTGCCCCGCCGGGCAGGACGCCTACTACGGACGCGGCCCGCTCCAGCTCTCCTGGAACTTCAACTACCGGGCGGCCGGCGAGGCCCTGGGGATCGACCTCCTGGCCGACCCGTGGCTCGTCGAGCGGGACCCGACCGTCGCGTGGCAGACCGCGCTCTGGTACTGGAACACCCAGCCCGGCACGGCCTCGATGACGTGCCACGACGCGATCGTCGGCGAGCACGGCTTCGCCGAGACCATCCGGTCAATCAACGGCCCGCTCGAGTGCGAGGGCGGCAACCCCCGCCAGATGGACAACCGCGTCCGCCTCTTCCGCCACTACGTCGAGATCGTCGGCACCACGACGGGCGACCACCTCACCTGCTGACCGCGCCTCCCCCCACCCCCCCCGGGCGCCGAGCACGACCTGAGGGTCGCTATCCGGCCGATAGCGACGCTCATGTCGTGCTCGACCGCGGGCAGGGTCGTGGTCGGCAGACGGGCCGGCCGTCGCCCTCGGGCAGCCGTGCGGCAGGGGGTCAGGCGCAGGTGAGCGCGTCGTACGGGACGACGGCGGTGCGGCCGTCCGCGGTCGCGGTCGCCTCGCCCGCGGGGACGGTGGTGGCCCGGACGGGGAACGATTGGTAGGCGCTGGCCCCGGGCGCCACGTTCGCGACGACCCGCGTGCCGTACGGCGTCGCGAGCTCGACGTCGACGGGCGCGTCCGCCGTGCTCGTCGCGCGCACGGCGACGTAGGCCTTGCCCGCGAGGCACCGCGCCTGGGCGGTGACGTCGAGCGCCGGGCCCGCACCCCCGCCCGGTACGACGGCGTCCCACGGCACGCGCGCGATGAACACGTCCGCGGCACCCGCGTTGGTCGCGCCCGCGGGTGCGCCGTACGTGAGCCCCGTGAGCAGCGCGGCTCCCTCGCCGGTCGCGCCGGCTGAGTCGGTACCGGAGGAGGCCGGGGCTGCGGCCGCGAACAGGTTGGCGTCGTCCCACTCGTCGGCCCCGTCGCGCTCGCGCGACCCGGTCTGGGTCGCCTCGCCCGGGGTGCCGTCGGCCGCGACGGGGAACGTCACGACGTCGACCCCACCGACGGCCGTGCCCAGCGCGCCGTACGTCGTGCCGACGACGAGCACCGCGTCGTCGGCACCGAGGACGCCTGTGACGCCCCGGTCGTCGGTCGACGTGCCGACCTGCGTCGTCCACAGGACCTCACCGGAGGGGTCGAGCGCCTGCACCACGACGTCGTTGTCCCCCAGGTTGCCGTCCGCACCGAGGCCGCCGCGCGTGTGCCCGACCGCGACGACCGACCCGTCCGAGCGCGCCACGAGGCCGTTGACCTGGTCGTTCTCGCTCGTCGCGACGGCGCGCAGCCACTCCTGCTCGCCGTCCGCGCCGTAGCGCGCGACCCAGCCGTCGTTCGCGCCCGCACGCTCGGCCCCGGGCATCCCGCCGCCCGACACCCCGCCCACGTACACCGCGCCGTCGGGCGAGGCCGCGACCGCGAGCGCCTTGTCCTCGCCGGGACCGCCCACCTGGCGCAGCCACAGCAGCTCGCCCGCCGCAGAGACCCGGCCGAGCAGCGCGTCCTTGTCCCCGGCGCTCGGCGCGTCGCCCACGGCGCCGCTGGTGTACCCGGCGACGTAGGCGCCGCCCGCGCCGTCGGGCGCGACGGCGTAGAAGCGGTCGGCAGCGCCGGGGTCGCCGGTCTGCAGCGTCCAGGCGCGCTCGCCGTCGGCGGTGACGGCCGCGACGAACCCGTCGTCGCGCGACGTGCCCGTGTGGGCGCCGTCGAGGTCGCCCTTGGTGTACCCGGCGACGAGCACGCCGCCGTCGGCGCCCGGCACGACGCCGTACGCGCGGTCGTCCGCGGCCGTCGCGACCGCGTGCCGCCAGACCTCGCTGCCGTCGGCGTCGCGCCGCACGACGACCGTGTCCAGACCGCCCGCGGGCTCGTACCCGTCCCACGCGCCGGCGAGGTTCAGCGCGACGGCGGTGCCGCCGTCGGGCAGGGCCGCGACCCCGCCCGCGCGGTCGTCGCCCGCGGAGCCGAGGAGCTCGGCGTCCCACGGCGCGGCGGGCGTCGTGCGCAGGCGCGCCGAGACGTCGACGACCCCCTCGCGGAACGCGGGCCGCCAGACGTCCCAGTCGTGGCCGCCGTCGAGCACACGCAGCTCGGCCGTCACGCCCGGGACGCGGCGCGCCTGGTTGTAGAGGCGCGCGGACTCGAAGTCGATGTCGTGCGTGGCCTCGGCGGGGTCGGGGTTGGCCCACTCGTCGTCGCCGACGGCGACGAACAGGTGCACCGGGAGCGCCGGGTCGAGCGCCGCGAGCGCCGTCGGGTAGGACAGCGCGGTGTACCGGTCGGCGTCGAACGGCGCGGTCCCGACGCCGTAGCCGGCGTGGTCGCGGGCCGAGGAGTCGGCGGGCGGCTGCGGCACGTAGACGGCGGGGCTCAGCACGATGCCCGCGGAGAACGTGTCCTGGTGGGCGAGCGTGAACCGCAGCGCGCCCGCACCGCCCATGGAGTAGCCGCCGACGGCGCGCGCCTCGCGGTCCTCGACCGTGCGGTAGGTCGCGTCGACGTGCGCGACGAGGTCGCGCGTGAACGCCGTCTCGACGGCGGTGCCGGCGCCGGCGCCCGTCGCGTCCCCGGTGTACAGCGAGTCCGTGTACCAGGAACCGCGGTCGTTCCACGGCGCGTCGGGCATGACGACGACCATCGGCTGGATCTCGCCCGCCCCGATGAGCTCGTCGAGGTCGCCCGTGACCTGCTGCCACGCGGCCTGCGTGTCGCCGCGGCCGTGCAGCAGGTAGAGCGTCGGGTACTCCTGCGCGGCGTCGTCGTAGCCGGGCGGCAGGTAGACCGTGTAGTCGATCGGTCCGGCCGCGGAGTCCGCGACCCGCCCCGTCTCGACCGTGCCCTGCTCCGCGGCGGTCGCGGGCAGCGCGAGCCCCAGCCCGCCCACACCGACCGCGAGGGCCAGCGCGGTCCCGACCGCCGTCGTCCCGGGCCGCCGGTGCGGCCGTCGTGCTGCGTCCATCGTGTCTCCTCGTCGAGATCCGGTGATGCTGCCCCCTCCCCCACCCCCACCCGCCGAGCACGACATGAGGGTCGCTATCGGGTCGATATCGACCTTCAGGTCGTGCTCGACCGCGGGCGGGGTCGTGCTCGACCGCGGGCGGGGTCGTGCTCGGCGCCGGGGCGCTAGCCGCCCGGGCGGCGGTCCGCCAGTGCCAGCACGGTGCGCGCGCGCTCGACCATCGCGACGTCGAGGAACGTGCCGTCCGCCAGCGCGACGACGCCCGTGCCCGATGCCGCGGCGTCGCCCACGCGCTCGACGACCTCGCGCGCGCGGACCACCTCGTCCGGCGTCGGGAGGAAGGCGTCGCGGATCGTGTCCAGCTGTTCCGGGTGGATCGCGGTGCGCCCGCAGAAGCCGAGCGCCCGCCCGGCGCGGCACGACGCCGCGAGCCCGTCGAGGTCGCGCACGTGCGTGAACGCGGACATCGCGGGCGACGGGAGCCCCGCCGCCCGGGCCGCGACGACGACCCGGCTGCGCGCCCAGGCGAGCCCGGCCTCGTCGTCGACCCGCAGGTCGGAGCGCAGGTCGGCCTCGCCGAGCCCGAGGGACGCGACCTGCGGCGACGCCGTCGCGAGCTCGAACGCGCGCTCGACGCCGAGCGCCGACTCGACCAGCAGGTGCAGCGCCCGCCCGGGGAGCGCCGCGGCGAGCGCGCGCACCTCGTCGGCGGACTCGACCTTCGGCACGCGCGCCCCGACGGCGAGCGGCAGCCCGGCGAGGGCCGCGACGTCGTCGGCGTGCCAGGGCGTCGCGGGGTGGTTGACCCGCACCTGGACCCCGCGCGCGGCGGCCGCGTCGTCGAGCAGCGCGACGGCGTGCGCCCGCGCCTCGTCCTTGCGCGCCGGCGCGACGGCGTCCTCGAGGTCGACGAGCACGACGTCGGCCGCGGAACCGAGCGCCTTGGCCACCCGGTCGGGCCGGTCCGCGGGCGCGTACAGCAGCGTCAGCGGCGGCGCGGCGTCGGGCCGCTCGCCCCGCCCCGTCACACCGCCCCCTCGGCCCGGAGCTCCGCGACGCGCTCGGGCGAGAACCCGAGCTCGCCGAGGACGGTGTCGGTGTCGGCGCCGTGCGCGCGGCCGGTGAAGCGGATGACGCCGTCGTTCTGGGACATCCGGAACAGCGGGCCCTGCATGAGCATCGACCCGAGCTCGGGGTCCTCGATCTCGTGGATCGTGCCGAGCGCGCGGAACTGCGGGTCGTCGACGATGTCCTGGGCGTCGTAGATCGGCGCGACGGCGGCCTGCGCCGCCTCGAACGCGGCGACGACCTCGTCGCGCGTGCGCTGTGCGATCCAGCCGCCGACGGCCTCGTCGAGGAGGTCGGCGTGCT
>JAQSXO010000071.1 GCA_029256625.1 Cellulosimicrobium sp.
GTGCACCGACGCGGGCGAGGAGAAGATCGACATCCTCCAGTACGAGTCGCAGTCCGACGCCACGACGAACGTCGCGGGCGGCAAGGCGCAGGTCCTCTACGCCGACTCCCCGGTCATCGGCTACGCGGTCGAGCAGACCGGCGGCCAGCTCGAGCAGCTCGGCGACGTGTTCGACAGCGCGCCGCAGGGCGTCGTCGTCGCGAAGGACGACACCGAGCTCGCCGCCGCGATCCAGGCGGCGCTCCAGTCGCTCATGGACAGCGGCCAGCTCGAGGAGATCCTCGGCGCGTGGGGCAGCGGCGACGCCGCGCTCGACACCGCGGAGCTCAACCCGTCGGTCGGCTGACGCCCGCGCGCTGCCCTCAGCCCATCCCTCATCCTGGTCCTCGCCGTGTAGCGGGACGTCGTCCCCGCGGCCCGGCTCGTGCCCCGAGCCCCGACCCCCCGAGGTGCACCATGACCGGTAGGACACCCGGCGGCGACGCCGCCGGAGCACCGGGCGACGACCCGGTCCCCGACCGCATCCACGCCGTCCCCGTCCCGCGGCCCGGGAGGTGGATCTCCGCCGTCGTGCTGGTCGTCCTCGCCGCGATGGCCGTCAACGCCCTGGTGACGAACGAGAAGTTCCGCTGGGACGTCGTCTGGCTCTACTTCCGCGACGTGACCGTCGTGCGCGGCGTGGGTTGGACCCTCGTGCTGACGTTCGGCTCGATGGTCATCGCGATCATCCTCGCCGTCCTGCTCGCGATCATGCGTCGGTCGGACAACCCGGTCATGAAGTCGGTGAGCTGGGGGTACATCTGGTTCTTCCGCGGCACCCCGATCTACACCCAGCTCGTGTTCTGGGGCCTCATCTCGGTGCTCTACCCGCGCCTGAGCCTCGGCATCCCGTTCGGGCCCGAGTTCTTCGAGTTCCGCACGGCGGACCTGTTCACGGCGTTCGTGTGCGCGCTCATCGGCCTCTCGCTCAACGAGGCGGCGTACCTCGCGGAGATCGTGCGCGCGGGACTCGGCTCCGTCGACCCCGGCCAGACCGAGGCCGCCAAGGCGCTCGGCATGAAGGACGGCAAGATCCTCACGCGAATCGTGCTGCCGCAGGCGATGCGCGTCATCGTGCCGCCCACGGGCAACGAGACGATCTCCATGCTCAAGACGACGTCGCTCGTCCTCGCGGTGCCGTTCACGCTCGACCTCCAGTACTCGACCAACGCGATCGGCAACCGGCTGTTCCTGCCCATCCCGCTGCTCATGGTCGCGGCGATCTGGTACCTGCTCATCACGAGCGTCCTCATGGTCGGCCAGCACTACGTCGAGCGGTACTACGGCCGCGGGTTCGGCACGCAGACGGCGACCCGACGCCGCGGGCGCGGGCCGGGCGGCCGGGGCGGCGGACGCCGCAAGCTCAGCAAGCAGGACCTCATCGCCGCGTCCGGCACGACCAAGGACGACCCCTTCCTGGAGGTGACCCCGTGAACGGGACGCAGGACGCGCCGACGCGCACGAGCGACACGACCACGGACGCGCCGATGGTTCAGGTCGAGGGCCTGCACAAGATGTTCGGCGACCTGCACGTGCTGAAGGGCGTGGACCTCGAGGTCCCGCGCGGCTCGGTGTGCGTCGTGCTGGGGCCGTCGGGCTCGGGGAAGTCGACGCTGCTGCGCTGCGTCAACGAGCTCGAGGAGATCACCGGCGGGCGCATCCGCGTCGACGGCGAGCTCATGGGCTACCGCGAGGTGACCAAGGACGGGCGCACGCGCCTGCACCGCCTGCACCCCAAGGTCGTCGCGCGCCAGCGCTCGCGCATCGGCATGGTGTTCCAGCGCTTCAACCTGTTCCCGCACATGACGGCGCTCGAGAACGTCGCGGAGGCCCCGGTCCAGGTCCGCGGGCTGAGCAAGGCGCAGGCGCGGGCCCGGGCGACCGAGCTCCTGGAGCGCGTCGGCCTCGCGGACCGCGCGGACCACTACCCCGCGCAGCTCTCCGGCGGGCAGCAGCAGCGCGTGGCGATCGCGCGGGCGCTCGCCATGGAGCCCGAGCTCATGCTGTTCGACGAGCCGACGTCGGCCCTCGACCCCGAGCTCGTGGGGGAGGTGCTCGCCGTCATGCGCGACCTCGCGCGGTCCGGCATGACGATGATGGTCGTGACGCACGAGATCGGGTTCGCGCGCGAGGTCGCGGACGCCGTCGTCTTCATGGACGAGGGCGTCATCGTCGAGCAGGGCACGCCCGAGCAGGTGCTCGGCGACCCGCAGCACGAGCGCACGCGGTCGTTCCTCGCGCACGTGCTGTAGGTGCCGTCGGCCGAGCGGCGGCGGACCGACCGGGGCCCGGCGCGCTCAGCCCGCGCGACGGCGGCGCGGGAGCGCGGCCGCGCCGTGCGTAGGAGCGAGACGGGGCGAGAGCCCGGTGGGGCGTGCGACGGTGACCATCTCCCCGCTGAGCGCCCGGCCCAGGTGCACGAGCGGCAGCATGTTCTCGTGCTCGACCACGAGCGCGTCGTAGATCGGGGTCTCGCTGTCCGGGGCGTGGGCGAGGGAGTGGGAGAGAGATCGCGTCAGCACGCCTCCCACCTTCCGTGAGGGACGTGCGTTCCGCGACCGGAAGCGGTGACGTGTCCGTGAGACGTTCGTGGAGACCGGGCACGCACGCCGCGTGCCAGCGCCGACGAGCCCCCGGTGGCGCGACGTCGTCCGGCACGGTTCACTGCACCTGACGCGCACCGGCCGCCGCGTCCCGGTCGCACCCGGGAGGACCTCATGAGCCTCGCCCCGATCGTCCACGAGCTCCGGCTCGCGTGCGCCGTCGAGGTCGCGTTCGACACGTACGTCGACCGGATCGCGGAGTGGTGGCCGCCCGGGTGCACCGACGACGCCGGCTCGCTCACGGGCCTCGTCGTCGAGCCGGTGGTCGGCGGCCGGGTGGTCGCGTCCCACGGTGCGGACGAGCACGTGTGGGGCCGCGTCACCCTCTGGGAGCGTGCGACCCACCTCGCGCACACCTTCACCCCCGGGCAGCCCCCGGGTCGGGCGTCGCTCGTGCGGCTCGACCTGCGGCCGAGCGCGACCGGGACCGCGGTGCGGTTCGAGCACGGGGGCTGGGCGCCGGGTAGCGAGCGCGTGCGGTCGCGCTTCACCGGGTGGCCGCGCATCCTCAGCCGCTACGCGCACCTCGCGGAGCACCCCGACCCGGAGAAGTGACCCCGCGGGGCCACGCCCTCACCAGCCCCAGTCGCCCCAGTCCCAGCCGCCGTCGTCCTCGTTGCCGTTGCCGTTCCCCTGGTTGCCGTTCTCCCCGGGGCCCGGCTGGTCCTGCTGCTGGTCGCGCTCGTCCTGCTGCTTCTGCCGGTCGTCGAGCTCCTGCGACCGCTTCGACGCGTCCTCCTCCGCCTTCGCGACGGCCTCCTCGCGCTCGGTGAGCTGGGTCGTCGCCGCGTCGAGCTCGGCGCGCTGCGCCTCGAGGTCGGCTCGCTCGGACTCGAGCTGTTCGCGCTCGGCCGCGACCTCGCTCTGGACGCGCTGCGCCTCCGCCTTCTCGCGCTGCGCCTCGCCCTGCGCGGAGAGGGTCAGGCCGATGCCGACGAGCAGGCCCAGCGCCACCCCCGCGAGGCCGACGGCGGTCGGGACGAGCCACCGGCGCCCCCGGTCGGGCGTGTCGTCCCCGTCGTCGTCCGCGCCCGGCAGGGCGAGCGGGCCGACGCCCGCGGCGCCCCGGGGCGGGGCGGAGGGGGTCGGGCCGCCCGGTGCCGGGCCCACGGGCACGACACCGGAGCGCGCGGAGGAGACCGTCGGCCGCGGCGTGGCGGTCGGTCGCGCGGCCGGGTCGTCGAGCATCGCCCCGAGCGCCGGGAGGATCATCGTCGAGCCGGCCACCGGGTGGTCGTCGACGGCGGCGGCCGGGACCGGTGAGAGCGTCGCGACGTGCGCCGCGTCGCCCGCGAGGGCGCCTGGGCCGACCGCGGGGGTCGCGCCGGACGAGCGCGCGCGGAGCGAGCGGCGGGTCGGCGTCCCGGCGGGCAGCGGCTCGGTCGTGCGGAGGGCCGGCGCGTCCGGGAGGGGAACGGGGGCGGACGCGGGGGTCGAGGCGTCCTCCCAGAACACCCAGCCCGCGGGCGGGGTGGGCCAGGACGGGTCCGGGTGCCAGTCGGTCGTCGGGGTGAAGCCCTCGGGCACGGGCCACCCCGGGGGCGGCACGAACCGCACGGCCATGGGGTCCTCCTTCGGTAGCGCCCGGTGCGGGGTCGACGGGGACGCAGCGTCTCGACGGGGCTCCGGGTTCGACGGGAACAGTAGGGGAGTCGTGGGCCCCGGCACGAATCGCGACGTCCGGGAACAGGCGGTGGACCGCGCGGTGGCCGCACCGCGCGCCGGCCCCGGGGCGCATCGAGGCACGGCGACGTGGGTGGCCGCTGGTAGAACGGTCGCAGGCCGACGAGGCGGACCGGCGCCCGCGCTCCCGTCCCGGCGGCCGGTCGTTCCCCCTGACCCGGAGGTGTGCGTGTTCCTCGTCGACGAGCCGGCGCTGCGGGCCGCGACCGCTGCCGAGCCCGGTAGGCCCGTCACCGGCGGTGCGCCGCCGCGCGAGCAGGCCCTCGTGCACTCCGCGAGCGACCTCGTCGTCGCCGCCGACTGCGAGTACCGGCTCCTGTGCCGGCTCGACGAGCAGCTCGGCAGGGCTCCTCGCCACGACGGCGAGCAGGACGCCGTGCTCGCGCGCACCGCAGCGCTCGGCGCGCGGCACGAGCGCGAGGTCCTCGCGCGCTACGAGGCCGAGCACGGCCCGTTCGACCCGGCGACGGGCCGCGGCGTCGTGCGCCTCGAGCCGCCACGCACGATCTCGTGGGACGAGCTCGTCGCCGCGCAGGCGCGCACCCTCGCCGCGCTCGAGGCCGGGGCGGACGTCGTGCACCAGGCGGCCTTCTTCGACGGCTCGTTCCACGGGCGGGCCGACTTCCTCGTGCGCACCGGGACGGACGACACCGGGGCGGCTCGCTACGCCGTCGTCGACACCAAGCTCGCCCGGCGGGCCAAGGTCCCCGCGCTCCTGCAGCTCGCCGCGTACGGCGACCAGCTGCTGGCCGCGGGCGTGCCCGTCGACCCCGACGTCTCGCTCGTCCTCGGCACGCGCGAGCGCACGTCCCACCGCCTCGCCGACCTCCTGCCCGTGCTCCGGGACCGTCGCGAGCGGCTCGTGCGGCTCACGGCCGAGCACGTCGCGCGCGCCGGCCGCGCGCCCTGGGACGACCCCGACGTGCGCGCGTGCGGACGCTGCGAGGACTGCCGTGCGCAGATCGACGCCCGCCGCGACGTGCTGCTCGTCGGCGGGGTGTACGAGTCGCAGCGTGCACGCCTGCACGCGGCCGGGATCCGCACGATCGACGAGCTCGCGGCCGCGACGGACGAGACGCCCGTCCCCGACGGCATGAGCAGGTCCACGTTCGCGAAGGTCCGCCGCCAGGCCGCGCTCCAGCTCGGCACCGGGCCGTCCGACGGCACCGTCGTGTGGGCCGACGCGGCGGGTCCGCACGAGCTCGCCTGGCGGATCGACGACCCCGCCCCGGTGCTCGCGCTGCCTGCGCCCAGCCCCGGCGACGTGTTCTTCGACTTCGAGGGCGACCCGCTGTGGACCGACGCCGGGGGCACGAGCTGGGGCATCGACTACCTGTTCGGCTGGGTCGAGCGGCCCGCCACGCCCGACGACCGGCCGCCGTTCCACGCGCTGTGGGCCCACGACCTCGCGGCGGAGCGCGACGCCCTCGTCGCCTTCGTCGACCACGTCAACGCGCGTCGTCGCACGTACCCCGACCTGCACGTGTACCACTACGCCGACTACGAGCGCGCCCACCTGCTCGCCATCGCCGCGCGGCACGGCGTGTACGAGGAGGAGGTCGACGATCTCCTGCGCGACGGCGTCCTCGTCGACCTCTACGCCGTCGTGCGGCAGGCGCTGCACGTCTCCGACAAGTCCCGGTCGATCAAGAAGCTCGAGCCGCTCTACATGGGCGACGAGCTGCGCACCGGCGACGTGACCACCGCCGCGGCGTCCGTCGTCGCGTACGCGGAGTACACCGCGCTGCGCGAGGCAGGGCGGGACGACGAGGCGGACGAGCTGCTCCGCGGGATCGCGGACTACAACCGGTACGACTGCGTCTCGACGCTGCGGCTGGGGGAGTGGTTGCGTCATGCCGTTCTCGCCTCCGAGGTGGTCGCCTCGGGTGCGGGGTCGGGGGAGGTGCGCGCCGTCTACCATCCGCGCCGCTCGTCCCTCGCGGCGCTCCCGCCAGACCCGACCACGACGGCGCGCACCTCCCCCGACCCCGCCATGTCCGTCACCTCTCCCGAGGGCGAGATCGCGCCCGACAGGCCGGGTGAGGATCTGGCGGACGTCGAGCCGCGGGAGCGGTCGTCCGCGGTGGTGCTGGAGGAGGAGATCCGGCAGGTCGTGGGGGAGGACCGCGCGCGGCGCGGGGCCGACGAGCGGGCGCTCGCGCTGTACGGCGCGGCGGCCGGGTACTTCCGGCGCGAGGCCAAGCCGTTCTGGCACGAGCACTACTCGCGGCTCTCGCTCCCGACCGACGAGTGGCTGGGGCGACGCAACGCGTTCCTCGTCGAGGGCGCCGAGGTCGTGTCGGGCTGGGACGTGGAGCCGGGTCGGCGCACGTGGTCGCGCCGGCTCGAGCTCGTGGGCCGGCTCCCCGAGGGCACCGACCTGCGCGTCGGCGTGGCGCCGTACGCGCTCTACGACCCGCCGCTGCCGCCGTGCGCCAAGACCGCCGCTGACGGCGTGCGCGGCTGGCTCACAGGGGCGTCGATCGTCGACGCCGGCCGGCGCGCGACGCCTGCGGGCGAGCGCGACGTGCTCGTCGTGCGCGAGCAGCTCCCGACCGGTGCCGAGCCGTTCGACGCGACCCCCGTGGCGCTCACGCCGTCGCCGGGGCCGAGCGCGAAGCCGCTCGAGGCGGCGGCGGAGGCCGCGGCCCGACGCGCGCTCGACACGTGGCGGACCACCGGCGCGCTGCCGCGCGACGCCGTGACCGACGTCCTCCTGCGGCGACCCCCACGTCTCGTGCCGGCGCCCGCCGCACGCCCGGACGGCGCGCACCTCGCGGAGGGCGCCGACGCAGCGGCCGGGCCGGGGCTCCCGCCTGTCGTGGACGGTGACGTGGTCGGGGCGGTGACAGCCGCCGTCGCGCGGCTCGACGACTCGTACCTCGCGGTCCAGGGCCCTCCGGGGACGGGCAAGACCTACGTCGGGTCGCGCGTCGTCGCGCGGCTCGTCGCGCAGGGCTGGCGGGTCGGCGTCGTCGCGCAGTCGCACGCGGTGGTCGAGAACATGCTGCGGGCGGTCGTGCTCGGGGCGGGCGTCCCGCGCGACGTCGTCGCGAAGAAGCTCGCCGCGGACGGTCCGTCGTCGCGCGCCGTGTACGACGAGCTCGACGGCACGCACCTCGCGGCGTTCGCCGCCGCGCCGGGCGGGCGGGTGGTCGGCGGGACCGCCTGGGACTTCGCGGCCGACCGGCTCCCGGCGGGCACGCTCGACCTGCTCGTCGTCGACGAGGCCGGGCAGTTCTCCCTCGCGAGCACGGTCGCGGTCGCGCGCTCCGCGCGCCGGCTCCTCCTGCTCGGCGACCCGCAGCAGCTCCCGCAGGTGAGCCAGGGCCGGCACCCGGAGCCCGTCGACCGGTCCGCGCTCGGCTGGCTCGCCGACGGTCACGGCGTGCTCCCGCCCGGGCGCGGGTACTTCCTCCCGACGACCTGGCGCATGCACCCGCGCCTCGCGCAGGCGGTCTCGACGCTCGCGTACGAGGACCGTCTCCACGCGCACCCGTGCACGGCGGACCGCGATCTCGACGGCGTCGCGCCCGGGGTCGGGCAGGTGCTCGTGGAGCACGCGGGGAACTCGGTGCGCTCGCCCGAGGAGGCGGCCGAGGTCGTCCGCCAGGTCGAGCGGGTCCTCGGGCGCACGTGGACGACGACGGTCGACGGGGTCGAGGAACGACGCCCGCTCGGCCAGGGCGACGTCCTGGTCGTCGCGGCGTACAACGCGCAGGTGTGGGCCGTGCGCGGGGCGCTCGAGGAGGCGGGGTACCCGGACGTCCAGGTCGGCACGGTCGACCGGTTCCAGGGCAAGGAGGCGCCGGTCGTCGTCGTGACCCTCGCCGCCTCGTCGGGTCGCGAGGCGTCGCGCGGGCTCGGGTTCCTGCTCTCGCGGCACCGGGTCAACGTCGCGGTGTCGCGCGCGCAGTGGAGCGCGGTCGTCGTGCGCTCGCCCGGTCTCACCGACCTCCTGCCGCACTCCCCACGGGGCGTCGAGGAGCTCGGCGCGTTCCTCGGGCTGACGGGCTCCGCACCCGTCGGCTGAGCGGCGTCCGACCGGCCGAGCGAGCTCCGCCTGGCTGGGCCCGGGCGCAACCCGGCCGGGCAGGGGGACCGCCCGGCCGGGCGAGGCGCTGGTGGAGCGCCGGGGTCAGAACTCCCCGAAGCCCCCGAAGTCGTCGAAACCTCCGCCGAAGTCGCCGCCGCCGACGTCCCCGCCGAAGTCGCCACCGCCCGAGGGGTCCTCGCCCGCCGCCTCGACCGCTCCGCCGTCGCCGCCCTCTGCGGCGCCGGGGTCCTCGGCGCCGCCCTGCTCGGCCGCCGCGTCCTCCGCGACGGGCTGCGTCGGGTCGGCGAAGGCCGGTCCGAACAGGGCGTTCGCGACCGCCGAGCCGATGACGACACCCGCGATGGTGCCCAGCAGGCTCGAGCCGACCATGGCGCCGAAGCCGGGTGCGCCCTGACCGCGGCCGGCGAACGTGCGCTCGAGCGTGCCGGGCTGGCGCATCTCGGCGCGGGTCGCCATCCGGGCGAGGTCCTGCGGTGCGTCGGACGTCGCCCGCTCCGACGCGGGGACCTGCTCGCCGAGCTCGGCGAGCACCTGCCGCCGCTGCTCGGGCGTCAGGCGGGCGAACGCCTCGGCGTGCGCCTGCTCGACCTGGTCCGGCGGCGCGGTCCGCAGCAGGTACCGGTAGCGGTCGATCGCGACCTGGTCGGGCGTGCGGGGCCCGGCCGCGCCGACGCGAGCGTCCTGCGGCGCGCTGCCGTAGGCGGGCTGGGCGGGGTTCTGAGAGGGGTACTGCGTCGGGTGCTGCGCGGCGGAGCCGTAGGGGCCCGCCTGCTGCGGCGCGCCGTACGGGTCACGCGGCTCGCGGCCGAGGAGCCGGTCCAGGAATCCCATGGGTCGTCCTCCGAGTTCGGTGGCGCGGCGTCGGACGCGCGCGCGGGGGTCGTGGCCGGGTACGGCGCACTCTCGGATCAACGCGGAGCCCCGGCCCGCGGTTCCGCCGGCGCCGCCGAACCCGCGGTCGAGCGTCACCCGTGCCGTCGCGTGCCTCGCGACCCCGGGTTCGGCGCACCACCCGGTGCGTCCGGCCCCGGACGCACGAGTGCCCCCGACCGGAGGTCAGGGGCACTCGGTGAACGATCGGTCGGCGCGACCCGCGAGGGCCGTCACCGGGGAGATCGGATCAGATCGCGCGGATGTTCTCGGCCTGCGGGCCCTTGGGGCCCTGCGTGACGTCGAACTCGACGCGCTGGTTCTCCTCCAGCGTGCGGAAGCCCTGCGACTGGATCGCGGAGTAGTGCGCGAACACGTCGGCCGAGCCGTCCTCGGGGGCGATGAAGCCGTAGCCCTTCTCGCTGTTGAACCACTTCACGGTTCCGGTAGCCATTGTTACTCCTTCAAGAGTGTGGAAACACCCCCCGCGGGTGCAGGGGAGTACATCACGGTGTTCGTCGTCAACTCTTGGGTAACAAGGTCCGCCGGGCACCCGCCAGGTGGCGGTCACGTCGACGCGAGGACAAGCGAGGCACTGCAATCTCGGGGTCAACCGTACAGGGTATGCCCCTTCTTGGCCATGGCTTGTCGCGCGAGTGTCGCGACGGCTCGACGAGGTGTCCTCGCGGCCGTCGTGGACCGGCAGGGAGCCGCCGTGGACCCGCCCGACGCCGCGGCTCACGACCCGACCGCGGTCAGCTCCACCACGGGCACGACCCGTCGCCAGTCGGCCTCTCCCTGCTCCGTGGCGAGCGGCTCCGCCCACTCACGGAGCACCGGTTCGAGCACGGCCCAGCCGCGGGCGTACCGGGCGGCGTACTCGCGCAGGAGCCGGGCGCCGTCGTCGGGCGGGAGGGTGCGGGCCGTGCTCCGCACGTGCCGGCGAGCCCCCACCCACACGAGCGCGCGCGGGTCCGCGACGACGTTGCGGTACCACTGGGAGCGGGGACCCAGCCCGGCGACGACGACCCACGTCCTCGGCGCGGGCCGGTCCGCCACCTCGAGGACGACGTACCGCGCCTCGCCCGTCGTCCGGCCGCGGTGCTCGAGCAGCAGGAGCCGCCCGCCCGTGAGGAAGCCCAGGCCGGCGCGGAAGAGGACGATCGGGGCTCGGACGAACCAGCGGGTGTGCAGGAGGCGCGACGCGAGGGCCATCGGCCCACCGTAGGGCGACGCCCGAATCGGCACATCCGTACCGTCCACGGAACGAAACGAGACCCTCACGTTACGAGTCGGTAACAACTCCCTGCGTCCCACGAAATCCGATCCGCCTACGTTCGCGTCACCCAGGAACGCGGAGGCGCCACCTCCCGCGGATTCGTGGGTCCGGAGCCCTCCGAGATGCCGCGGAGGGCTCCGGGCGACACGTCTGCGGGCAGGTTTCGTCACCGGGTGACCTGTGTCACTATTCAGCACGCAATTCAGTGTTGAATTCAGCGATCGACCGCGGGAGAAGAGGCTTGGCGGCCCTCCGCGGGGATCAGGACCACGGAGGTTGGCATGCATCGCACAGCACGACGGGCGAGCGGGGGTGCTGCCCTGCTCCTCGCGGCCACTCTCGTCCTCACCGCCTGCGGTCCCCAGTCCCAGGGCGGCGGAGACGACGAGACGACCGGGACGTCGACCGAGACCGACGACGGCGGC
>JAQSXO010000072.1 GCA_029256625.1 Cellulosimicrobium sp.
GTCGCGTTGCCGTTCGACGAGCTGAGGTTCAGCTCGTTGAGGGGGGCCTCCCACGCGACCGTGACGGCCGACTCGGTGTTGATGCCCGCGTCGTCGGTCTCGGTCTCGCCGTCACCCGACGTGCCGCTGCACGCGGAGAACAGCAGTGCCCCCGTGACCGTCACGGCGAGGGCGGCACTGGTGCGCCTGATCTTCAATGTTCCTCCTCCAAGGGATGGTGAACGCGTACGAGGGAGCGTCGTTAGCCCCCCGGCCGCCCCGTCACCCGCGCGTCCTGATGGTGCCGGCGCGCGTGGACGGGTATGCCCACCACGGTTTGAGGCAACGCTACCCAGCAAGTTGCGAGGCTTCTCCCCCTTGCCCGGTTGCTGCGGTCGATCGTTACCGAGTTGATACTGGCCGGTACGGGGACGTTCCCGCCCTGCGACGGCAAGGAAACACGCGTGAAACGTGGCCGGGCGGGGACGCAGGACGCCCGCCGCATCTCACGATGCGGCGGGCGCCGAAGCGTGTGACCTGGGTCTCAGACGTTGAAGCGGAACTCCACGACGTCGCCGTCGGCCATGACGTAGTCCTTGCCCTCGACGCGCGCCTTGCCCGCCGCGCGCGCGGCCGCGACGGACCCCGTCTCGACGAGCTCCTCGAACGAGACGACCTCGGCCTTGATGAAGCCGCGCTCGAAGTCGGTGTGGATGACGCCGGCCGCCTGCGGGGCGGTCCAGCCCTTGCGGATGGTCCAGGCCCGGGCCTCCTTGGGCCCCGCGGTGAGGTAGGTCTGCAGGCCCAGGGTCTCGAACCCGACGCGCGCGAGCTGGTCGAGCCCGGCCTCGTCCTGCCCGGACTCGGCGAGCATCTCCTTCGCCTCGTCCGGCTCGAGCTCGACGAGCTCGGACTCGAACTTCGCGTCGAGGAAGATCGCGTGGGCCGGCGCGACGAGCGCGCGCAGGCGGTCCTGCAGGGCGTCGTCCGCGAGACCGGCGTCGTCGGTGTTGAAGACGTAGATGAAGGGCTTGGCCGTGAGGAGCTGGAGGCTCGCGACCTCGGCGAGGTCGAGCCCGGCGGCGGCGGCGCCCTGGAAGAGGGTCGTGCCGGCCTCGAGGATCGCCTGCGCCTTCTGGGCGGCGTCGAGGAGGGCGGCGTCGCCCTTCTTGATCCTCACCTCCTTCTCGAGGCGAGGCACCGTCTTCTCGAGCGTCTGGAGGTCGGCCAGGATCAGCTCGGTGCTGATCGTCTCGATGTCGCCCTCGGCGTCCGTGGAGCCCTCGACGCGGACGACGTCAGGGTCCGAGAACGCGCGCGTCACCTGGCAGATCGCGTCGGCCTCGCGGATGTTCGCGAGGAACTTGTTGCCGAGCCCCTCCCCCTCGCTCGCGCCCTTGACGATGCCCGCGATGTCGACGAACGACACCGTGGCGGGCAGGACGCGCTGGCTGCCGAAGATCTCGGCGAGCTTGTCGAGGCGGGGGTCCGGGAGGGACACGACGCCGACGTTCGGGTCGATCGTCGCGAACGGGTAGTTCGCCGCGAGGACCTGGTTGCGCGTCAGGGCGTTGAACAGGGTGGACTTGCCGACGTTGGGCAGGCCGACGATGCCGATAGTGAGTGCCACGTCGCCCGAGTCTACGGGCCGGGGCCGCGGTGCGCGGACCCCGGCCCGGAGGTCAGGCCGCGGACATCACCTTCTGCAGCAGCTCGGGCGCGCGCCGGTCATAGGCGCGAGCACCCCAGCGCACCCCGAGGATCAGGACGACGACCCCGACGGCCGCGCCCACGACGAGCGTCACCCAGCCCACGGCCGGCAGGTCGGCCAGGATCGCGACGAGCCCGGGAACGAGGAACGGGATCGACAGCGCGAGGACGAGCAGCATCGCGACCGACTGTGCGACGAACGTCGCCATCGCCGCACCCTGCGGCTGCTTGAACGGGCTGTCGCCCGGCTTGGCGACCGGGTACAGGAGGCGCGCCGACGTCGCGCTCGACACCCCGGTCGCGACGAGCAGCGTGCCGACCGTGAGGCCGAGCAGGGCCGGAAGCGTGTCCCAGCGCCCCGCCACGGCGACGGAGACCACCGCGAACACGAGCGACACGAGGCCCCCGGCGACCAGCACCGGGAGGGCGCGACCCCAGCGGTCCGCGCGCCCGGAGACTCCCGTCGACACGTGCAGCGCGAACGCCGTGTGGTCGTACGCGATGTCGGCCGAGATCGAGAAGCCGAGGATCCACGCGGTGAACGGCGCGAGGGCGAGGAAGATCTCGGACCCTGCCCCGCCCCCCACCACGAGCAGCACGACGGGGATGAGCGGGACGACGGCGATGGACCCCGAGTAGCGCGGGTCGCGGAGCCAGTAGGTCGCGGTGCGCGCCGCGACCGCCCCGGTCGGCGTCGCCGGGAACCGGGAGAAGAAGCCCAGGCCCTTGGCCCGGCCGCCGGCGCCCGCCGTGGGCGGCGTGACGAGCGCTCGGGCGAGCGCCTTGTCCCACACGACCCACGCCACCGCGAGGGTCACCAACGTCACGACGAGCCGCACGAGCGCGAGACCCCACGCGCCGTCGTGCACCGCCGCGCCCAGGCCCCACGGGGCGCCGAACGGCGTCCACGCCGCGATCTCGGCGAGGCGCGTCACCATCCCCCGCACGGCGTCGCCGTCCACCGGCCCCCCGCCGAGCTGGGATCCCACCCAGGCGAAGGCCGGGCCGACGAGGACGAGCGGCACGAACGCGGCGATGGTCACGACCTCGCGGTAGCGGCGCGACTCGAGCAGCGGGGCGAGGGCCGTCGTCGTGGCCCGGGAGCCGACGACGCACAGCGCCACCGCGAGCACCGCGCCGACGAGCGCGGCGAGCACCGCGAGGGGCGTGCGCCACCACGCGAAGGAGACGCCGAGCGCGGCCAGCGCCGTGACGATCCCGGGGATCGACACGACCCCCGCGACGGCGAGCCCGGCGAGCAGCCGGCGCTGCGGGATCCCGAACAGGACGAAGCGCTGCGGGTCCAGGGTCGCGTCGACACCGAACGCGAAGAGCGGGATCACCCACCACCCGAGGACGGCGAGCGACCCGACGAGGATCATGATCGACCCCGCGAGGACGGGGTCGTCCGTGCCGAGCACGACCATCCCGACGACGAGCATCCCCACGACGAACAGCCCGTAGAGCGCCCCGACGAGGAACCCGATCGTCTGCCACACGCTCCGCCGGAACGTGTTGCCCATGAGGGTGAGCTTGAGCCTTACGAACTGCGCAACCACGCCAGGCCCTCCGTGCTCTGCCGTCCGCCGACGAGGTCGACGAAGCGGTCCTCGAGGCTCTGGTCGCCGCGCACCGCATCGACCGTCCCGGCCGCGAGGACGTGCCCGCCCGCGACGACCGCGACGTGGTCGCACATGCGCTGCACCAGGTCCATGACGTGCGACGACACGACGACCGTCCCCCCGCTCGCCACGTAGCCCGCGAGGATGTCGCGGATGTTGGCGGCCGAGACCGGGTCGACGGCCTCGAACGGCTCGTCGAGGACGAGCGTGCGCGGGGCGTGGATGAGCGCGGTCGCGAGGGCGATCTTCTTGGTCATGCCGGCCGAGTAGTCGACGACGAACGTGTTCGCGTCCTTGGCGAGGTCGAGCGCCGCGAGGAGCTCTCCGGTGCGCTCGGCCACGGTGTCCCGGTCCATGCCGCGCAGGAGGCCCGCGTACGTGACGAGCTGCGCGCCGGTGAGCCGGTCGAAGAGCCGCACGCCGTCGGGCAGCACGCCGAGCTGCCGCTTCCCCGCGGCGGGGTCGGCCCAGAGGTCGGTGCCGTGCACGTGCGCGGAGCCCGCGTCGGGGCGCAGCAGCCCGGTCGCCATGGACAGGGTCGTCGTCTTGCCCGCGCCGTTGGGCCCGACGAGCCCGTAGAACGAGCCCGCCGGGACGTCCAGGTCGATGCCTGCGACGGCGATCTTCTCGCCGAACCGCTTCCACAGCCCGCGCAGCGAGAGCGCGGCGGCGGGGTCGGGCGGGGTCGGGCCGGGCTGCGTGCCGGGGAGGGGCCCGGGCACGGTGCCGGGCGCCAGGTCCGGCGCGGGGACGGGCGCGCCGGCCGGCGCGACGGGTGGAACGGGGGTGGGATCGACCATGCGGCCAACGTAGCGGAGCCCTCCGACCTGGTGCGGTGCCTTTTGTCACGACCTGTCCGCCAGGGCGCACGCGACGTGTCGGGAGCCGTCGTGTCGGTCCCCCGTGGGAGGGTGCCGCCATGGACACCTCGGGATGGTTGCTGTTCGCGGTCGGCCTCGTGCTGGGGCTCGTCGGCGGCGCCGCGCTCGTCCTCACCGTGCGGCGCGCGTCGCCCGACGCCGCCGCGGCGGAGGTCCGCCGGCTCACCCAGCTCCTGGGGCAGGCGCAGCAGGAGGCGGCGCGCGGCGCGGGCCTGGCGGAGCGGCTGGAGGCCGAGCGCGAGGGCTTCGCGCGCCAGCTCGGTGCGGCGCAGCGCAGCGCGGACGAGCGCCTCGACCTCGCGCGGGCGACGCACGAGCAGCAGCTCGCCGAGCTGCGGACGGCGGCCGAGCGCCGCGTCGAGGAGGTCCAGGGCGACCACCGCAGGCTCGAGGCGCAGTTCGAGGCGCTCTCGCGCAAGGTGCTCGCGGCGGGGACGGAGCAGTTCCTGGTCCAGGCGGAGGAGCGCCTGCGGCGTAGCCAGGAGCAGGGCGCGGCCGAGCTGGAGCGCCGCGAGGAGGCGGTGCGCCACCTCGTGGAGCCGCTCGCGGGCGCGCTCGAGAAGGTGCGGGCCGAGGTCGCCGAGGCCGAGCGTGCCCGGCTCGCCGCACACGGCAGCCTCAGCGAGCAGGTGCGCGGGGTGCGCGACGCGTCGGAGCTGCTGCGTGCCGAGACGTCGCAGCTCGTCACCGCGCTGCGGTCGTCCCAGGTGCGCGGCGCGTGGGGCGAGCTCCAGCTCCGGCGCGTGGTCGAGGCGGCCGGGATGCTCCCCCACGTCGACTTCGTGGAGCAGGACCAGGTCGCGACGGACGACGGCGCGCTGCGCCCCGACATGGTGGTCCGTCTCGCCGGGGGCAAGCAGGTCGTCGTCGACGCGAAGGTCGCGTTCCTCGGCTACCTCGACGCGCAGGGCGCGACCGACCCCGCGGTGCGCGCCGACCGGCTCGCCGCGCACGCCCGCCACATGCGCAAGCACGTCGACGACCTCGGCGCCAAGCGCTATTGGGACCAGTTCGGGCCGGCGCCCGAGTTCGTCGTCATGTTCGTCCCGGCCGAGTCGTTCCTCTCGGCCGCCGTCGAGCAGGACCCCTCGCTCCTGGAGCACGCCGTCGCGAAGAACGTCGTCATCGCGACGCCCATGACCATGGTCGCCATGCTGCGGACCATCGCGTACGCGTGGCGGCAGGACGCGCTCGCCACGAACGCGCAGCAGGTGCTCACGCTCGGCAAGGAGCTGCACGGCCGCCTCGCGGTCATGGGGTCGCACCTCGCGAAGCTCGGGCGTCAGCTCCAGAACGCGTCGGACGCGTACAACCGCACCGTCGGGTCGCTCGAGACGCGGGTCCTCGTGAGCGCTCGGCGGTTCGCCGACCTGCACGTCGTGGACGACGAGCTGTCGAGCCCGGCCACGGTGAACCCGCAGCTCAGCGCCATCAGCGCGCCCGAGCTCCTCGCGTCGGTCAACGAGTCGGTCGTCGCGATCGACGAGCGACCCGAGGACCGCGACACCGAGCCCCGGCGGGGGTCGGCGCACGACGAGGCGAGCGCCTGAACCCTGCCCGTCAGACGGGCTGGACCGAGAGCGAGGTGCGGCCCCCGCGGGCCGGACGACCGCCGTCGGACCCGGACGCCTTGAGGTCCGTGCGCAGCTCGCGCGGCAGCGAGAACATGAGGTCCTCGGTCGCGGTGCGCACCTCCTCGACCTCGCCGAACCCCCGCTGGGCGAGGTAGGCGATCACGTCGTCCACGAGGATCTCGGGCACGGACGCGCCGGAGGTCACCCCGACGGTCCTCGCGCCGTCGAGCCAGGCCGGGTCGATCTCCTTCGCCCGGTCGACGCGGTACGACGCTCCGGCGCCGGCCTGGAGCGCGACCTCGACGAGGCGCACCGAGTTCGACGAGTTCGCCGAGCCCACGACGATGACGACGTCCGCGTCGGGCGCGAGCTTCTTCACCGCGACCTGGCGGTTCTGCGTCGCGTAGCAGATGTCGTCGCTCGGCGGGTCCTGGAGCGTGGGGAACTTCTCCCGCAGCCGACGGACCGTCTCCATGGTCTCGTCGACGGACAGCGTGGTCTGCGAGATCCACACGACCTTGTCGGGGTCGCGGACCACGACGTCGTCGACGTGGTCGGGCGAGTCGACGACCTGGACGTGGTCGGGCGCCTCGCCCGCCGTGCCCTCGACCTCCTCGTGCCCCGTGTGGCCGATGAGGAGGATGTCGTAGTCGTCCTTGGCGAAGCGCACGGCCTCCTTGTGCACCTTGGTCACGAGGGGGCACGTGGCGTCGATGGTGTCGAGGTTCCGCGCCGCCGCGGCGGCCTTGACCGCGGGCGAGACGCCGTGCGCCGAGAACACGACGCGCGCGCCCTCGGGGACCTCGTCGGTCTCGTCCACGAACACCGCGCCGCGCTCGCTCAACGTCTCGACGACGAACTTGTTGTGCACGATCTCCTTGCGCACGTACACCGGCGCGCCGTAGTGCTCGAGCGCCTTCTCGACCGCGACCACGGCCCGGTCGACGCCTGCGCAGTAGCCGCGCGGCGCGGCCAGCAGGACGCGCTTGCGGGGTGCCGCGCTCGCGGCGCCGTCCGGCAGGGCCGCCTCCGACGGGACGGCGGGGCGGTCGGACGGGTACGCGGACGAGCCGGCGGGGAGGTCGCTCACGCCACCGAGTCTAGGCGAGCGCCCGCGCAGCGAACCCGGTGAGACCCGTCACCACCGACCGCGCCCGCGCTCCTCCCACCCTCCTCACGGCACCGACGCCGGTGCTCCACCGTCCCTCCGCGACTCGCCCCCACCAGGGGCAGCCGCGCCGGGCCGGGAGACGGATCTCACCCGACGGGACGACGCTCCGGGTCGCCGGACGTCCGACGGGCGCCGAGGATCGAGTGATGGCCGACGACCTCGACCCGACCGAACCCCAGACCCCTGACGCGTCCGACCAGCGTGCGTCCGGGGAACCCGTCGACCCCGCCGAGCCGACGCGACGACGGCGCCGCGTGTGGCCCTGGCTCGTGCCCGCGGTCGCCGTCGTGGTGGCGGGAGCGCTCGTCCTCGCGGCGTCGCTGGAGCACGACCGGTGGGTCGCGTCCGTCGAGGAGTACCACGCCGAGGTCGAGCAGGCGGAGCGCGACGCCGTGACCGCCCGCGCCGGGGCGGTGGCCGCCTCCGTGCCGCGCCTCGCCGCGCTCGTGGCGGCGGAGGTGGTGGGCGGCGCCGTCCTGGCGCAGAGCGAGGACCAGGTGGCCGACCCGGCCGTGCGCGAACCGCTGGCCGCAGCGCTGCCGGAGGCCACGGCGCTCCTCGGCACTCCCGTCGAGTACCCGGAGGAGCTCCGCACGGTCGACGCGCTCACGCGCCCGAACCCGTTCTTCCCTCGCTCGCTGCCGGAGCGTCGGTTCGAGGTCGTCACGGGGTCCGCGCCGTCGCCCGAGGCGCTCGACGACGCGACGGCGGCGGTCGCCGGGGCGACGAAGGACGTCGCGTCGGCGTGGCAGCAGTGGGCGTACGACGAGCTCGAGGACGCCGTCGCGGAGGGCCGCCCGGTGCTCACCGAGTCGGCGGGCCTCGTCTCCGACGGGGCGCACCGCACGTCGCTCGACGCCGCGCTCACCGCCGCCCGCCACACGCTCGACGCCGGCGTGGGCGGCGCCCCCGCCGCCGAGACCGTGGCGCAGCGGGACGCCGTGCTCGGCGCCACGGAGGCGGTGTGGTCCGACCGGCTCGCGCTGACGCTGCAGCAGCGCCGGGAGCTGGGGCGCGCCCAGGGCGTCGACTGCACGGTCGACAGGTGCGTCGCCCTGACGTTCGACGACGGGCCCGGGACGGACACCGAGCGGCTCCTGCAGACGCTCGCGGAGAAGCACGTCACCGCGACGTTCTTCCTCGTCGGGACCAACGTCGAGAAGCGCCCCGACGTCGTCCGGGCCACGGCTGCGGGCGGGCACCTGCTCGCGAACCACACGTGGGACCACCCCCAGCTCACGACCCTCGACGACGACGCGGTGCGCGCCGAGCTCGAGCGCACGCAGGAGGCGATCACGACGGCGACCGGCGAGACGCCCACGTTCCTGCGCCCGCCGTACGGCGACGTCGACGACCGCGTGCGGTCGATCGCGACCCGCACCGGGCTGCAGGTCATGCTCTGGAACCTGGACACGCTCGACTGGAAGACGAAGGACGCCGCGGAGACCCGGCGACGCGCCGTCGAGGGCGCGCGACCCGGGAGCGTCGTCCTCATGCACGACATCCACGCGTCCACCGTCGACGCCGTCCCCGGCATCATCGACGACCTGCGCGCGCAGGGGTACGTGCTCGTGACGGTCGACCTCGTCGCGCCGTGACCGGGCGCTCGGCGGACGCGGCGCGCGCCCGGTCGCGCGGGCGCGCCGGGTGGGCGTGGGTGGGGTGCGGCAGGCTGGTCCCGTGACCGCCTCGCTCCCCCTGCCCGACGACGTCCCCCGGCCGGGCACGCCGTCCTCGCGGTCCCCTCGGCCCGGGGACCGCGGTCCGCTGCCGGCGCGCGCGCTCGAGACGAGCGCGGACCACCCGTGGCCCGTGCGGCTGCTCGCCCGCAAGATCGAGCAGTACGTGGACCGCATGGCGCCCGTGTGGGTCGAGGGGCAGGTCGTGCAGCTCAACCGTCGTCCGGGCACGTCGACCGCGTTCCTCACGCTGCGCGACACCGACCTCGACATGTCGCTGCCCGTCTCGGCGGCCACGCGCGTGCTCGACGGCGCGCCGCTGGCGGAGGGCGCGCACGTCGTCGTGCACGCCAAGCCGGTCTTCTGGACGCGGCGCGGCACGCTCCAGCTCCAGGCGCGCGAGATCCGACCGGTGGGCGTGGGCGACCTGCTCGCACGCATCGAGCACCTCAAGCGCGTGCTCGCCGCCGAGGGGCTGTTCGACGCCGACCGCAAGCGCCCGCTGCCGTTCCTGCCGAAGGTCGTCGGGCTGGTGTGCGGCCGGGAGTCGAAGGCGGAGCACGACGTGGTGGTCAACGCGCGGGCCCGCTGGCCCCAGGTACGGTTCGAGATCCGGGAGGTCGCGGTCCAGGGCGCGCACGCCGTCCAGCAGGTGGGCGACGCGATCCGGGCGCTCGACGCCGACCCGGACGTGGAGGTGATCGTGGTCGCGCGTGGCGGCGGGGCCGTGGAGGACCTGCTGCCCTTCTCGAACGAGGCCCTCGTCCGGGTCGCGGCGGCGTGCCGGACCCCGCTCGTGAGCGCGATCGGGCACGAGACCGACTGCCCTCTCCTCGACCTCGTCGCGGACCACCGCGCCTCGACCCCGACGGCCGCCGCGAAGCGCGTGGTCCCGGACGTCGCGGAGGAGCGGTCGCGGGTGGCCCAGAGCCGCCACCGGCTGCGCACGGCGATCGCCGGACGCGTGTCGCACGAGCAGGCCGGGCTCGACGGCCTCCGTTCGCGTCCCGTGCTCGCGACTCCGGGCACGATGCTCACGGACCGCGAGGAGCGGGTCGCCGCCCTGCGCGACCGCGGCCGCCGCGCCCTGGACGCGCGGCTCGTGCGTGCCGCGGGCGAGGTCGGCCGGTTGGAGGCGCAGGTGCGGGCGCTCTCCCCGGCGTCGACGCTCGAGCGCGGCTACGCCGTCGTGCAGCGCGCGGACGGGCACGTCGTCCGCTCCCCCGACGACGTCGCGGCGGACGACCTCGTCCTCGTGCGGCTCGCGCGCGGCGCGCTCGACGCGCGGGTGACCGGGCCGCACACCGAGGGGCGCGCCGGGAACCGGCCCGACACCACCGAGGACGCCTCGTGAGGCGGCGGTCCGGTGACCGTCCGACGTCCGCTCCGCGGACGACGTGTCCGACCATGACGCACAGATGGGGTTGAATACTGCCGTGACTTCCTTTGACAACGCTGTCACGCCTGACGTCGCGAGCCTGTCGTACGAACAGGCGCGTGACGAGCTCGTGCATGTCGTCGCCCGGCTCGAGGCCGGCGGCGAGCCGCTCGAGGCGTCGCTCGCGCTCTGGGAGCGCGGCGAGGCGCTGGCCGCCCGCTGCCAGGAGTGGCTCGACGGCGCGCGGGCCCGGCTCGACGCCGCACGCGCCCAGGACGCGGCGAGCGCGTCCGGGGGCAAGCCCGACGAGACCAGCGACGAGATCCCCGACGACACCACCGGAGACGACCGATGAGCACCAGCCCCGCCGCCCCCGCGCCCGACGGCACCCCCGAGCGCGAGCACGTGCTCGTGGTGGGTGAGGCGTTGATCGACGTCGTGCACCGCGCCGACGGCAGCGTCGACGAGCACCCCGGCGGGAGCCTGGCCAACGTCGCCCTCACCCTCGGACGGCTCGGCCGCGACGCACGCCTGGCCACCTGGCTCGGGACCGACGCGCACGGCGACGCGATCCGCGCCTGGCTCGACGACTCCGCCGTGACCCTCACCCCC
>JAQSXO010000073.1 GCA_029256625.1 Cellulosimicrobium sp.
GGGTGGGCCATCGTCCTCGGGGGCTACCTCGCGTCCCTGCGTTCGCCGGGCCTGTACAAGGGCGTCTTCCACGGCGCGCTCACCGCGCTCGTCGCGGGGGTCGCCATGGTCGGCATCGGCGAGGCCGCGGTCTGGGACGGGAACGGCCCCGACATGGCCAAGATCGGCGTCAAGCTGGTCGTCGCCCTGGTCATCTCGATCCTGGCGTTCGTCGCCAAGCGCCAGGGCGCCAAGGCGGCCGACGGCGCCGTGGCGCCGGGCGTCAAGCACGCCATCGGTGGCCTCACCCTCGTGAACATCCTCGTCGCGGTCTTCTGGAACTGACCGCAGCGACCCGGCCGGGGGCCCGTCGACGGATCGTCCGTCAGCGGGCCTTCGCCGTCCCGGGGCGTTGACGGGTGACTAGGTGCATGGTCCACTAGTCGCATGGTCCTTCGATATCTCGTCCTCGGGCTCCTCACGATCCGGCCCATGACCGGCTACGACCTCAAGCGCGCGTTCGACTCCTCCGTCCGCCACTTCTGGGCGGCCGACCGCTCGCAGCTCTACCGCACGCTCGCGGCGATCGTGGACGCGGGGCTGGCCGAGGTGGAGGTCGTGCCCCAGGAGAGCTACCCCGACCGGAAGGTCCACACGATCACCGACGCCGGCCGGGAGGCGCTGCGCGACTGGCTCGCCTCTCCGCTCGAGCCGGAGGACTCGCGCGAGCCCTTCCTCGGCCGGCTCTTCTTCGGCGACCTCCTCGACGGCGACGGCGTCGCGGGGCTCCTCGCGGCCCGGCGTGCGCTGGCCGAGGAGACGGTCGCGGCGCTCACGGCGGAGGAGGAGCGCGTCGCCGCGGTCCTCGCCGACGGCGGTCCGGACGCCGACCGCGTCCGCGGCACCCGCGGGCTCGCCCTGCGCCTCGCGACGCTGCGCCACGGGCTCGCGCACGCCCGGACCGAGCTCGCGTGGCTCGACGAGACCGAGCGGGAGGTGCTCGCGTGACCGCGCCGGACGCCGTCGTGCACCACCCCGCGACGCGGCCCGGGGTGCCCGGCACGGACGCGATCTCCGTCGTCCTGCTGCACGGCGGCAACGTGGCGTCGTGGATGTGGGAGCCGCAGGTCGAGGCCCTGGACGACCTCGACGTGTGGACGCCCGACCTGCTCGGCTTCGGGAGCCGCGGGGACCAGGTCCCGGCGTCGCTCGACGCGGTCGTCGACGACGTCGCCGCGACGGTCTGCGCGATCTCCGCCGGGCGGGAGGTGCACGTCGTCGGGCTGTCGCTCGGCGGGATCGTCGCGCTGCGCCTCGCCGCGCGGCACCCGGGACTCGTGCGCTCCGTCCTCGCGTCCGGCGCGGTGGTCGACGGCGTGCCCGGCCCCGCCGGCGCGTTCGGCCGCGCGCAGCTCCGGGTCTGGGACCGTCCCTGGTACTGGCGCGGCCAGGCCGTCGCCATGGGCATCCCTGCGGACGCGCGTGACCTGTTCGTGCGCTCGGGGCTCGCGATCCGCCGCGAGACCATGGCGCGGCTGCTGCCCGACGTCTACGGCGGGCGCTGGCCGGACGGCCTCGCGGAGTCGGGAGCCCGCGTGCTCGCGGTCGCCGGGGGCCGCGACCTGCGTGCCGCCCGTAGCGCGCTCGCGACGATCGAGCGTCGGGTGCCGGACGCCGTCGCGCGCCTCGCGCCCGGGATGCACCACCAGTGGAGCGCGGAGGACCCGGACCTGTTCAGCGCGATGATCCGGTCCTGGGTGGTCGACGGCGTCGCGCACCCGCGGCTCGTGCCGCTCCCGGAGCGTGCGCGTCGCCCGTGACGTGCGAGGGTTTCCCCCGTGAGCATCGGTGGAGAGGTCATCGTCGGGCTGGCGATCCTGGTCGGTCTGATCGGGATCGTCGTGCAGGTCCTGCCCGGGAACGTGCTCGTGCTCGGCGCGATCCTCGTGTGGGCGATCGTCACGGGCGGCGCCGCCGCGTGGGTCGTCTTCGCGGTCGCCGCGGTGCTCGTGGTCGCCGCCGAGGTGGCGCAGTACGTCCTCGCCGGCCGCCACATGCGCCGGGCGGACGTCCCGTGGTCGACCCTCGTGTGGGGCGGGATCGCGGGCGTCGTCGGGTTCTTCGTCATCCCCGTGATCGGGCTGTTCATCGGCTTCGTGCTCGCCGTGTTCGTCGCCGAGCTCCTGCGCCGCCGCGACCGTCGCGCAGCCTGGCGCGCGACCGTCGCCGCGATGCAGGCCACCGGCATCACGATCCTCGTCCAGCTCCTGGGCGGCCTCCTCGCGGCGGCGACGTGGGGCGTGGGGCTCGCGATCACCTGACCGGGGGGCGCGTCCGCTCAGCCGGGGGTCTCCATCACGTAGAGCGTGTTGCCGTCGACGTCGCGCAGCGAGAACATCGGCGGGACGCCCTCCCAGCGCAGGAGCTCGCCGGTGCTCGCCCCGGCGTCGGTGAGCGCCGCGTGGTCGGCGGCCGCGTCGGAGGTCGTGAGGCGGATGCCGGTGTCGACGCCCGCGGGGAGGCCGTCGCCGGCCGCGACGAGCGCGACGGAGGTCGCGGAGCCTGCGGGAGCGACCTCGATCCAGCGGAACCCTTCTTCGAGCTCGCCGTCCATGCGGACCTCGAAGCCGAGCGTCCCGGTGTAGTAGGCGAGCGCGCGGTCCTGGTCGGCGACCGGGATCGCGACGGTGTGCACGCCCGTGAGGTGGGTCGTCGCCATGGTGACTCCTTCGTGGTGCGGCAGGTGCTGCGGACGAACGGGGAGACCGTCGCGGACGGCAGGACTCATCGGCGGGGCGGCGCGGGGTGTGGGCGCGGGCGCCTAGGCTGGAGGGGCTATGGCTTCGCTCTTCGAGAACCTCCCGCTGCCCGGCCTCGACACGCTGTTCGACGGCCCGCGCGTCGACCACGGCGTCCCGCCTCCCGCGGACCGCCCCGCGCTGGACCGACGACCCTGCCGTTCCCGACGGCGCGGGGTCGCCCGCCGGGGACGCCTCCCCGGGCGGGACGGAAGGGGCTGCCGGCTCGCCGTCGGTCGCGGGGGAGCGCAAGGGCCGGTACGCGCACCTCGACCCCGACGCGCTGCTCGACGGGCTCAACCCGGAGCAGCGCGAGGCCGTCGTGCACGCAGGCGGGCCGCTGCTCATCGTCGCGGGCGCCGGGTCGGGCAAGACGCGCGTGCTGACGCACCGCATCGCGCACCTGCTCGCCACGGGCAGGGCGCGTGCCGGCCAGATCCTCGCGATCACGTTCACCAACAAGGCGGCCGCGGAGATGCGCGAGCGCGTCGAGGCGCTCGTCGGGCCGTCGGCACGGAACATGTGGGTCTCCACGTTCCACTCGGCGTGCGTGCGCATCCTGCGGCGCGAGGCCAAGACGCTCGGGCTCCGGTCGAGCTTCTCCATCTACGACGCCGCCGACTCGCAGCGGCTCATCACGCTCGTCACGCGCGAGCTCGACCTGGACCCGAAGAAGTACCCGGCCCGGTCGCTCGCCAACAAGATCTCGGACCTCAAGAACGAGCTCATCGACCCGGAGACCTACGCCCGGGACTCCGGTGCCCACGCGACGGACGACGGCGTCGCGGCTCGGGCCGGCCACCACGGCGCGAACGTCCCCGAGTTCGACCAGGTGCTCGCCGACGTCTACACGCGCTACCAGGCCCGGCTCGTCGCCGCGAGCGCGCTCGACTTCGACGACATCATCATGACCACGGTCAACCTGCTCCAGGCGTTCCCCGCCGTCGCGGAGCACTACCGCCGCCGGTTCCGCCACGTGCTCGTCGACGAGTACCAGGACACCAACCACGCGCAGTACGTGCTCGTGCGCGAGCTCGCGGGCGTCGGCGAGGACTCCGCCGCGACCGATGCCGCGACGAGCGGGACCGGGGAGGCGCAGGTCCCCGCGCTCGACCCCGCCGAGCTCACCGTCGTCGGCGACGCCGACCAGTCGATCTATGCGTTCCGCGGCGCCACGATCCGCAACATCCTCGAGTTCGAGGCCGACTACCCGGACGCCCGCACGATCCTGCTCGAGCAGAACTACCGCTCGACCCAGAACATCCTCTCGGCCGCCAACGCCGTCATCTCGCGCAACCCCGACCGCAAGCCGAAGCGCTTGTGGACCGACTCGGGCGCGGGAGCGAAGGTCATCGGCTACGTCGCGGACAACGAGCACGAGGAGGCGCGGTTCGTCGCCGAGGAGATCGACCGCCTCGGCGACTCCGACGGCGTGCGCCCCGGCGACGTCGCGGTGTTCTACCGGACCAACGCCCAGTCCCGCGCGCTGGAGGAGGTGCTCATCCGCGTCGGCCTGCCCTACAAGGTCGTCGGCGGCACGCGCTTCTACGAGCGGCGCGAGGTGAAGGACGCCGTCGCGTACCTGCGCGCGATCGACAACCTCGACGACGACGTCAACCTGCGCCGCGTGCTCAACACGCCCAAGCGGGGGCTGGGGGACCGGGCGGAGGGCGCCGTCGCGGCGCTCGCGGACCGCGAGCGCATCTCGTTCGGTGCGGCGCTCGCCCGGATCGACGAGATCCCCGGCCTGACCAACCGCACGCTCAACCCTCTGCGCGCCTTCGTCGAGCTCATGACGGGGCTGCGCGAGCTCGCGGACTCCGGCGCCAGCCCGTCCGAGATCCTCGGCGCGGTCCTCGACCGCACCGGCTACCTGGCCGAGCTGCGCGCGAGCGACGACCCGCAGGACGCGACGCGCGTGGAGAACCTCGCCGAGCTGCACGCCGTCGCGACGGAGTTCACGGAGCTCGACCCCGAGGGCACGCTGTCCGACTTCCTCGAGCGCGTCTCGCTGGTCGCGGACGCCGACCAGATCCCCGCGGACGACGGCGCCGACGAGGACGCCGAGGGCGAGGAGAAGGAGGACCCGGGCGTCGTCACGCTCATGACGCTCCACACGGCCAAGGGCCTCGAGTTCCCGGTCGTGTTCCTCACCGGCATGGAGGACGGCACCTTCCCGCACATGCGGTCGCTGCACGACGACGCCGAGCTCGCCGAGGAGCGCCGCCTCGCCTACGTGGGCATCACCCGCGCGCGCGAGCGGCTCTACGTGTCCCGGTCCGCGGTGCGGTCCGCGTGGGGCATGGCCAACGAGTTCCCGCCGAGCAGGTTCCTCGAGGAGATCCCGGAGGAGCTGTGGGACTGGCGTCGGCGCGAGTCGTCGATGGCCACGCTGCGCGCGGGCGGGTCGGTCTGGGGCCGCGGCTCGGGCTCGTGGTCCGGTTCGCGGTCCGGGTTCGGGTCGGGGGCGCGGTCAGGGGCCGACGACGACGGGTCGACCATCCGCGGCCCTCGTTCCTCGGGCCGCTCCCGCCAGACCCGCAACGACCCGTCGTCGTCGGCCCCTGCCCGCGCCGCGTTCGGCTCGCCGTCCGGAGGGGTGAAGTTCGGGTCCGCGACGCCGCGGGCCGACGGGGACGTGCCGAACCTCGCCGTGGGGGACAAGGTGACGCACGACGCGTACGGGCTCGGCACCGTCGTCGCGCTCGAGGGTGCGGGGCCGAACGCCGTCGCGAAGATCGACTTCGGGGCCGACGGGACCAAGCGGCTCCTGCTGCGCTACTCGCCCGTCACCAAGCTCTAGGGGTCTCGGGCTACCCGGAGGAGATCGAGCCGTAGCCGGTCGAGCTGGCGAAACCTCCGCCGGCACCGACGTTCAAGGTGAAGCCGATCAGGTCGAGCCCGTCCGTCATGATCACCTGCACGAACGTGCCGATACCCACCAGCCCGGCACCGAACTCGAACACGCACGTGGAGCCGTCCAGGTGGGCGGTGTCCACGGTCAGGGCCCCGACGAGCAGACCCGCCGTCACCTGGGCGCCGACCCCGAGCTTGAACTGCCCGTAGGAGACGGGCGTGGAGACGTCCCGGTCCACGACGTCGGAGGCCACCCCGCTGCCGCCCCCGCCCCCGAGGAGCCCCACCTGTGCCCCGGCCGACCACCCGACGAAGAGGGTGCGCAGCAGGGAGTCCGCACGGACGGCGTCGATCGCCGGGCCGAACATCCCGGAGTCGAGCACCTGGTCGGTGCTGGCGCTGCTCGTCGGGTCGGCGAGGACGGCGGCCACGATGCCGGGCCCGCCAGGGGACCCGGCCACGGCCTGGGCGCCCGCGGCGAGCGCCGACGCGACTCCGGCGACCTGCGCGAAGTGCTCGCCGCCCCGGCGGGCGATGTCCCAGGGCCACTGGAACGTCGCGCCGACGGCCGCGTCCTGCGCGGCGAGCGCCGACCTCAGCGGCGCGAGGCCGGACGTCCCGGCGCTCGCCGTCGCGGGACCCGCCATCAGCCGAAGTTCCAGATGTGGCCCCCGAAGACGGTGGCGCCGCCCCCGAGGCCGACCCCGGCCCCGATCGCGAACCCGAGGAGGTGGAGGTCGTTGCCGTACCAGAAGGTCTGGAACGACAGCGAGACGGCCAGGTCGACCGACACCTTGAGGCCGAACACGTCGAGGTCGGTCTGCGAAGGCAGCTGGTTCGTGACGAAGCACTGCACGTTGAGCTCGGCGGCGATCCTGATGCCGACCTCGCCCGTGGCGTACCCGTAGCCTCGAGGGCCCTCCCGCTTCGCGATGTCCCACATGCAGCCCAGGCCGCCGGCACCTCCCACGAAGAACTGGAGGTCGGCGCTCACGCCGACGCCGATCGTGCTGAACAGGTGGTCGGCGTTGACGTCGTCGAGCTCCGGGTCGAAGATGCCCCCGAAGATCGCTCCGCCGGTCGTGCTCTGCTGGCCGGCGCCGAGCTGCTGGTCCTTCCAGTCGTAGCCGTTCATCGTGCTGACGAAGTCGGGGTGGTTCTGCGCCACCGACCCGGTGTTCCGCGCCGTCCCGTCGACCACGGCGGTGTGGGCGCTGTAGAAGGACTTCATCGCGTCGAGGATCTGCTGGTTCGACGGCGCGCCGCCCGTCGCGGCGGCGACCCGCTGGAGCGAGTCCGCGCGGCTCAGGTCGTCGACGGTCAGCGCCTCGATCTGGTCACCGATGCTCGTCGTCGTGCTCATGGTGTGCTCCTCGCTGTCAGAAGGTGCGCGGGTGGACGGAGCCGGCGAAGACGCCGGTGCTGAGCGGGACGCTGGCCCCGGTGCTGGACACGAAGCCCACGGCCTGCAGGTCGCTCGCGAGCAGGATCTTGAGGTTGACCGAGGTCGACCCGAGCGTGGTGTTCAGGTACAGCCCGACGACGGCGTCCTGGTCCGGTGCGCCGTCCAGCCAGACCCCGTACTGCAGGTTCTGGCCCGGGGTGACCGAGACGATGTGGCGGAAGATGTCGAGCTCGACCACGAGCCCGCTGCGGGCGGCGGACAGGGGGAGGGGTGCGACGAAGCCGGGGACGCCCGGCCCGTCGCCGGGACCGTCCTTCACGAACACGCCGACCGAGACGGCGCGGCACGACGGGTCCGCGCCGATCGCGTCCAGCGCGCTCGTGACGGCGGTGCCGTCGAGGAAGGGCGCCACGAGTGCGGGCGTCGCCCCGGGGGCCGACCAGTCGGTGGCGTCCAGGGCGTTGCGCGCGTTCGTGAGGCCGGTGTCGGTGACGTCGGCGACCAGCGCCGTGGTGAGCGCGTCCACGGCGCGCTCGTGCGCCTGGTAGGCGCTCTTCGCCGCTCGGAGGATCTCCTGGTTGCTCGGTCCGGTGGCGGTCCCGGAGGCGGGGGCGTCTGCGTGCGCGGAGAGCTCGGCGTCCAGGACGTCCGAGGCAACTGTGCTTGACATGACCGGTGCTCCTTGGGGCAGGTCTAGCTGGTGACGATGCTGCCGTGCTCGATGGCGGCGTTGACGGGAAGGAGACCGAGCTCCGCCCCGACGGCGATGGTGAACCCGCGGATCTCCGACAGGTCGGTGCTCAGGTGGATGCCGAACCCCACCGAGGGCCCCTCGGCGACGGGTTCGCACGAGAGCTCGATGCCGATGAAGTCGCCCGCGACCTTCTCGGGCGGCTCGAGGAAGATCCCCGCGGTCACGTTGATGGCGATGTCGATGTTCATCGAGATGCGGATCCCGCCCCAGGCCATCCACATGGCCGACCCCGACGGGAAGCCGAACCCGACGCCGACGCCGCCGAAACCGCCCACGAAGACGTCGAGGTTCGCCTCGATGCCGACGAAGAACGTCGCGAAGTCCCCGTCCTTCTCGACGCTGGCGCGGGCCTGCGTCATGTCGGACGCCTGCAGCAGCGGTCGGGTCAGGCTCGGCGCGGCCACCTTCGAGGTCCAGTCGTAGGACTGGGAGGCGGCGACGTCCTGGGCGTTCGCCGGGTTCCGTGCCGTGGCGATGGAGCCGGTCGTCGTGTCGTCGACGGCGTCGACGTGCTGGCGGTAGGCGGCCTTGCAGGCCTCGAGGACCTCCGCGTTCGAGGGGGCGGCGCGGTCGACCGCCAGCGCCTGTTCCCGCGTCATCGTGGTGGGGTACGTCACCACGAGCTCGTCGGGATCCATCGTGTCGAGAAAGGATGCGTACAAGCCGGGCATTCGTCGACCTCCGAGAGGACGGCGCGGTCGTCCGCGCGCCCGGGGTCGACCTCGACCATGGCGTGACGACGGAGCAGACCACGACAGCTCGCCGCGCCGCAGGGAGTGGTTCTCTGGCGCAACCTGAGGTTGGGGCGACGATGCTTCCCCTGCCGGCGCTCAGAGATGGTCCGCGCCGCGTCGCTCCGGTGTGATGTCCGCCTCAAGATTAGGGGGGCGCGGTGAGGAGCGCATGGCGGTCCGGGGCGTCGACGGCTTTTTCACCCGCACCGGTGTCGGCGCCGCCGTCGGAGCTCGAGGCGGCGGGCTGCCACGACCTCAGGACGCCGCGCGGTGCTGCGTGGCGAGCGCGGCGCGCAGGCCCGCGACGTCCGACCCCGCCTCGGTGAGCGCCTCGACCAGCGCGCGGTGCGCCGTCGAGCCCTTCGCGCGCGCGACCGCGGCGAGGACGTGACCCGAGTCGATGGTGCGCGACCCCTCGTGCACGGCCTCGCGCAGCGAGAGCTCGAGAGCCTTCTTCGCCTCGGGCGTGAACGGGATGTGCGACCGGCGGTTGCGACGCCCGCGGCGGCGGTCGTCGTCGCCGGCGCGGTCGAGCGCCCCCGGCCCGAAGGCCGCGTCCGTGCGCGCACGGATCTCGTCGAGGTCGATCCCGAGGGCGGCGAGGGCTGGACCGTCGAGCGTGTCGTGACGACTCGCGGAGTCGACGTGGCGTTCGAGGTCGTCGGTCGTGACGCCGACGGCGGCGAGCGCGGTGGCGCCCGTGCTGCCGTCCTGGCCGGCGAGGGAGAGGAGCAGGTGCGCGGCGTCGATGGCGTCGTCGCCGCGTGAGCGGGCCACCTCCTGGGCGCCGACCACCGTCTCGCGGGCGTCGGCGGCGAAGCGTTCGAACATGTCATGACCTCCTGGTGGTTCGCGACGCCCCGTACTTCTTGTGCACGGCTTGGCGGGAGACGCCGAGGCGGTCGGCGATCTCCTGCCACGACCAGCCGAGCGCTCGGGCGTGCTCGACCTGCAGCGCCTCGAGGCGCTCGGCGAGCACGCGCAGCGAGCGCACGGCACGCAGCCCCGTGTCGGGGTCGGTGCTGCTCGCGGCGTCCATGTCGACGGGTTCCATGGCTGTCAATGTAGGTTGACGCGGGGCTGGATGTCAACACATGTTGACGACGGCGGACGCCGATCCGGGGGCCGGGACCGGTCGGCTACTGTCGTGCCGCCGCGCGGCACGAGCGCGCGGGACGTCGATCCACAGGGGAGATCTCGCGATGCAGCACCGGTACGGAACGCGAGGGGCGGCGCGTGTCGCCCCCGTCGTGGCGGTCCTCGCCCTGGCCCTCGCGGGCTGCGGCACCGACGCCCCGGACCCCGGTCCGGCGGCGACCGCCACGGAGGCGCCTGCGCTCTCCACCGACCCGACGCCCGCCCCCGTCCAGGGCCACGTCCTGGGTCTCGACCTCGAGGGCACGGTCGGTCCCCTGGTGGTCGACGGAGACCTCGCCGTCCTGCGCATCGAGGTCGGGGCGAGCGGCGGCGAGGGTTCGTTGCTGACCGGGGGCGTGTTCGGGAACCGGGCGATCTCGGACCAGGAGGACTCGTTCGACGGGGTCCGACTGGTCGACCCCGACGCCGGTGTCGTCCGCGAGGCGGCGCGATCGGGCTCCGGGAAGGCGCTCGCCGAGCTCGGCGAGCAGTACATGATCGCGCCGGGCCGTGAGCCTGTCGTGGGGTTCGTCGCGTTCGACGCGCCGACCACGCCGACCACCGCGGTCCTCGTGCCGTCCCTCGGTCTCGTCGAGGACGTCCCCGTGGTGGCTGCCGCCGACGCCGACGGTCTCACGGTCCCGGTGGCGGACCTCGCCCCGTCCGGCCTCGACGACGTCGTGGCGCCGACCGCCGTCCTCGAGACGTACAGCGCCACGGCCGACGACGCCGTCCGCACGCGCGACACGGGTGAGAAGGTCAGCGTCAACGTGAGCTCCGACGTGCTGTTCGCCGTCGACTCCGCCGACCTCGGCCCGGAGGCCGACACCGCGCTCGAGGCCGTGGCGGGCGAGCTCCCGCTCGCGGCCGACGGCGAGCTCGTGGTCGTCGGGCACACGGACGACGTGGGCGAGGACGCCGCGAACCAGGACCTGTCGGAGCGCCGGGCGCAAGCCGTGGCGGACCGGCTGGGGCAGGTCACGGACCTCGGCCGGTTCGACGTGCGCGTCGAGGGCCGCGGCGAGCGCGAGCCGGTCACGACCGAGCTCACGGACGAGGCGCGCTCCCTCAACCGCCGGGTCACGGTGGAGTTCACCGCCGCCGACGAGCCCGTCGTCGTCGAGGGACGGACCGGCGACGTCGCCGCCGCGGAGGGGCCGACGGTCGACGGCCTCGGCGGCACGACGCTCGAGCACCGCGACACGGTCGGTGCGGTCCAGAGCCTGCACGTCGAGCTCGTCGAGGTGCGACGCGCGGGCAGCTACCTCGTCGGCACCCTCGACGTGCGCAACGACGGGACGGACTACGCGACGTTCGTGAGCGTGCTCGGGTCCGTCCGCGACGGCCGTGGCGACCTCGGCAGCGGGCTCCTGGGCGCGAGCAACGTCACGCTGCTCGACGGCGGCGTGCGCGTCTACCCGGTCGACTACCTCGTGGAGCCCACGTTCTACGACCTCAACGAGCGCAACGTCCTCGCGGACCTGCAGGTCGGCTCCCTGAACCCTGGCGTCACGTCCCGGGTGACCGTCGTCTGGCCGGACACGGGTTCGGACACCGTCGTCGTCGACGTGCCCGACGGGTCGACGACCGTCTCGGATGGCAGCACGCCGGTGCGGTTCGTGGACGTGCCCGTCGCGGGCTGACCGCGGTACCGCCCGCGCGGACGCCGCGTGACGAAGGGAACACGCGGCGCCGGCCGTCGTCCCCGCCGAGCGATAGGAGCCCCGGCCTTCCCGGGCTACCCTGTACGGGGATGTCTTGATGTCGAGACATCGGTCATGCCGCACACGGCGCATCAGACGGAAGGACGCAGCAGGGTGGACCTGTTCGAATACCAGGCGCGCGACATCTTCGAGAAGCACGGCGTGCCCGTGCTGGGCGGGGTCGTCGCGACGACCCCCGAGGAGGCCCGCGCAGGCGCCGAGAAGCTCGGCGGCGGCACCGTGGTCGTCAAGGCCCAGGTGAAGACCGGCGGCCGCGGCAAGGCCGGCGGCGTCAAGCTCGCCCACTCGCCCGAGGAGACCGCCGAGAAGGCGTCCGAGATCCTCGGCATGGACATCAAGGGCCACACGGTCCACCGCGTCATGGTCGCTCAGGGCGCCAAGATCGCCGAGGAGTTCTACTTCTCGGTGCTCCTCGACCGGTCGAACCGCAACTACCTCGCCATGTGCTCCGTCGAGGGCGGCATGGAGATCGAGCAGCTCGCGGTCGAGCGCCCCGAGGCGCTCGCCAAGGTCGCGGTCGACCCGATCGTCGGCATCGACGAGGCCAAGGCGCGCGAGATCGCCGACGCCGCCGGGTTCGCCGAGGAGCTCAAGGCCCCGGTCGCGGCGGTCATCCAGAAGCTCTGGACCGTCTTCACGGCGGAGGACGCGACGCTCGTCGAGGTGAACCCGCTCGTCCGCACCGAGGACGGCTCGATCATCGCCCTCGACGGCAAGGTCACGCTCGACGACAACGCGTCGGAGGTCCGGCACCCGGACCACGAGGCGCTGGAGGACAAGGAGTCGACCGACCCGCTCGAGGCGAAGGCCAAGGCGAACGGCCTCAACTACGTCAAGCTCGACGGCGAGGTCGGCATCATCGGCAACGGCGCGGGGCTCGTCATGAGCACGCTCGACGTCGTCGCGTACGCGGGCGAGGCCCACGGCGGCGTGAAGCCGGCCAACTTCCTCGACATCGGCGGCGGCGCCAACGCGCAGGTCATGGCGAACGGTCTCGACGTCATCCTCAACGACCCGCAGGTCAAGTCGGTGTTCGTCAACGTCTTCGGCGGCATCACCGCGTGCGACGAGGTCGCCAAGGGCATCGTCGGCGCGCTCGAGATCCTCGGCGACGAGGCGTCCAAGCCGCTCGTCGTGCGCCTGGACGGCAACAACGTGGACCTCGGCCGCGCGATCCTGCGCGAGGCGAACCACCCGCTCGTGACCCTCGCCGAGACCATGGACGGCGGGGCCGACAAGGCTGCCGAGCTGGCCAACGCCTGATCGCCCGAAGACGCGGAAAGCTGAGACAGAGAACACCATGTCGATCTACCTGAACTCCGACTCCAAGATCATCGTCCAGGGCATCACCGGCGGGATGGGTGCCAAGCACACCGCCCTCATGCTCGACTCGGGCGCGCAGATCGTCGGCGGCGTCAACGCCCGCAAGGCCGGCACGACCGTCACGCACAAGGACCACGAGGGCAACGACGTCACGCTCCCCGTGTTCGGCACCGTGGCCGAGGCCATGGCCGAGACCGGTGCGAACGTGTCGGTCCTCTTCGTCCCGCCGGCGTTCACCAAGGACGCCGCGATCGAGGCCGTCGACGCCGAGATGCCGCTCATCGTCGTCATCACCGAGGGCGTCCCCGTCCAGGACACGGCCGAGGTCTGGGCCTACCTGCAGGGCAAGAAGACGCGCATGATCGGCCCGAACTGCCCCGGCATCATCACGCCGGGCGAGTCGCTCGCCGGCATCACCCCGCACACCATCACGGGCAAGGGCCCGGTCGGTCTCGTGTCGAAGTCGGGCACGCTGACCTACCAGATGATGTACGAGCTCAAGGACCTCGGGTTCTCGACCGCCATCGGCATCGGCGGCGACCCGATCGTCGGCACCACGCACATCGACGCGCTCGAGGCGTTCGAGAACGACCCCGAGACCAAGGCGATCGTCATG
>JAQSXO010000552.1 GCA_029256625.1 Cellulosimicrobium sp.
GCGCCACGCCGCGGCGACCGCCGCCGGGTCCTTCGCGTGCCGCACCCGGCCGCGCGTGATCGACAGGTTCTCCGTGTCGGGGTCGACGTCGGGCAGCGGGCCCTCGGGGTCGTACGCCTCGAGGTCGCGGCCCCAGACCTGCTCGAGGAACGCGATCGCCGTCGGGCCTGAGACCTGCTGGAGCCGGATCTCCCGCGCGCGCTCCTCCGCCTCGGCGGGCGTGTCTCCCAGCACGACCACGGTCGCGGGCAGGATCTTCAAGGAGTCGCGCTCGCGCCCGTGGGCGGCGAGGCGCCCCTTGACGTCCTCGTAGAACGCGCGACCGGCGTCGAACGTCGAGTGCGCGGAGAACACGACGTCGGCGGTCCGGGCGGCGAAGTCGCGACCGTCGGCGGAGTCGCCCGCCTGGAACAGGACGGGGTGGCCCTGCGGGCCCCGCGGCGTCTCGAACAGCCCGACGACGTCCGCGTACGCCCCGTGGTGCGCGACCGGCCGCACCGACCCGGGGCGCAGGAACTCGCCCGCGATCCGGTCGGCCAGCACCGCGTCGTCGTCCCACGAGTCCCACAGGGCACGCGCGACCTCGACGACCTCGGCCGCCCGGGCGTAGCGCTCCGGGTACGGGAGGTAGCCGCCGCGGCGGAAGTTGGCGCCCGTGAAGGCGTCGGGGCTCGTCACGAGGTTCCAGGCCGCGCGGCCCTCGGAGAGCAGGTCGAGCGTCGCGAACTGCTTCGCGAGCTCCCACGGCTCGTTGAACGTCGTGTTGATCGTGCCCGCGAGGCCGAGCCGGTCCGTGACGGCCGCGAGCGCGGCGAGCACGGGCAGCGTGTCGGGGCGCCCCACGACGTCGAGGTCGTGGATGCGGCCCTTGTGCTCGCGCAGGCGCAGGCCCTCGGCGAGGAAGAAGAAGTCGAGCTTCGCGTCCTCGGCGCGGCGCGCGAGGTGCTCGAACGAGGCGAAGTCGATCTGGCTGCGGGAGCGGGGGTCGCTCCAGACGGTGGTGTTGTTGACGCCCGGGAAGTGGGCGCCGAGGTGGATCTGCTTGCGGGGGCGCGTGCTCATGTCGTCGGTCCGTCCGGGTTCAGGCGATCGCCGCGTAGCGGTTGGCGGGGAGCGGGAGGCCGAGCGTGTCGCGCAGCGTCGACCCGGGGTAGGCCGTGCGGAACAGGCCGGCCCCCTGCAGGAGCGGCACGACGCCGTCGACGATCGCGTCGAGGTCGGTGCTCAGGGACGACGGGCGCAGGAGGAAGCCGTCGGCCGCGCCGGCGTGCGCCCACTCCTCGACCGTGACCGCGAGGTCGCGCGCCGTGCCGACGTGCGTGAGCGAGTCGGTGTCCCACGAGACGCCCTCGAGGTCCTCGAGCAGGTCGAGGCGGGCCTGGGCGCTCGCGCGCGTGTCGCCGATGACGACGTAGGCGTCCACGAGGACCCGGAGCGTGTCGGGGTCGCGCCCGGCGTCCGCGGCCGCGTCGCGCACCTGCGACCGGAGCGCGGTGGCCTCGTCGCGCGTCGCGGCGCGGACCCGCACGACGTCGGCCCGGCGGGCCGCGAGGTCGAGCGACGCGGGCGTGTCCGCCCGGACGACGACGGGCGGCTGGCCCTGCGGCGGGCGCGGCGTGATCGACGGTCCCTTGACCGCGAACCGGATGCCCTCGTGGTCGACGTAGTGCAGCTTCTCGCGGTCCACGAACCGGCCCGTCGCGACGTCGCGGATCTCGGCGTCGTCCTCCCACGAGTCCCAGAGCCGCGTGACGACCTCGAGCGCCTCGTCCGCCTCGGCCACGGCGTCGGGCTCGTCCTGGGCGCCCTTGCGCCCGAAGGCCGCGGCCTCGGCCGGGGTCGTGGACCACCCGACCTGCCACCCCGCGCGGCCGGAGCTCACGTGGTCGATCGTCGCGATCGCCTTGGACACGTGGAACGGCTCGGTGTGCGTGGTGGTGACCGTCGGGACGAGACCGATGCCCGCGCTGTGCGGCGCGAGGCGGGACGCGACGAGCGCGGCGTCGAGACGTCCCCGCACGGACCCGTTGCGGCCGGGCTGGAGCGTGAACGCGTCGTCGAGCGTGACGAGGTCGAGCAGGCCGCGCTGGGCGGTGGCGACGAGCTCGACGAGGCGCTTGGCGTCGAAGAGCCGCTGGGCCTGGGAGCCCACGGTCCGCCAGGCGGCGGGGTGCGCGCCGGCGTCGGTGAGGTCGACGCCGAGGTGGAGGGTCAGGGCGCGGCGGGGTGCCGGAGGGTGGGCAGGGTGGTCCGGCCGCGCGCGGCGGCAGGACGGGGCTGGGGAAGCCGGGAGGGACCCGGACCGCGCGCGGGTGGCGCGGGGCGTCAGAGGCGGGTCGTCGTCAGCGACAACAGGCGACGCGCGCGGGACCCGTGGCCCCGGGGGCGAGGGCGCCAGGGCCGCCCGCGAACGGACAGGGGCACGTCGACGCGTGCGCGGTGCTCACCGCGGTGCTCGACATTCGCCGGTCCATCGTCCGTCTCCTTCGTGCCCGTCGCC
>JAQSXO010000074.1 GCA_029256625.1 Cellulosimicrobium sp.
TCAAGGGATGCATGTTCTGCTCTCGTGACGCTGGGTTCGTGGGTCTGGCCGGACCCTCCACCGCCCGGTACGGACCGGACGGACGTCACCGCGGTGTGGCTACATACGACCACGGTCGTCGTGGGCGGTGCATCCCTTTTTCGCCGCGAGCGTCGGGTCGTGCCCCGGTGTCCGACGGCGGACGGTCGCGCTGCGCCGTCGGCCCGCCGTGCGTAGCCTCCGGGGATGGACGCGGGGGACGGGCAGGTAGACGGCGCGGTGGGCGATCAGCGCGGCGCGTCCGCGCGTGAGGTCCTGGCGAGCGTGTGGCCGGGCGTGCTCCTGGTGCTCGTCGGGGTCGCGGGGTTCGCCCTCCTTCTGGACGCGGTCCGCGAGCAGGACGACCTGTGGCGGCTCGACGACCCGCTGCTCGCGTGGATGGTCGCGCACCGCACGCCGGTCGTGACGGGCGTCCTCACGGTCGTGACGACCGTGTCCGGGCCGTTCGTGCTGCCCGTCCTCGTCGCCGTCGGGTGCGTGGTGTGGGCGCGGCGCACCGGGACGTGGTGGGAACCCGGGCTGCTCGCGGGGGCCATGGTGCTCGCGACGCTGGTCTCGACGGTGCTCAAGGCCGCGATCGCGCGGCCGCGGCCGCCCGACGTCTCGATGGTCGTCGCCGGGGTGGAGCGGTCGTTCTCCTTCCCGTCCGGGCACACGATCGGGGCGGCGACGCTCGTCCTCGTGGGCGGCTACCTCGTATGGCACCGCCATCACGACGCGCGGGTCCTCGCGGTCTGGGCGGTCGCCTCCGTGCTCGTGATCGGCAGCGTCGCGCTGAGCAGGCTCTACCTCGGGTACCACTTCCTCACCGATGTCCTGGCGGGGCTGTCGCTCGCCGTGGCGGTGCTCGGCGTCGTGGTCGCGGTGAGCCGCGTCCACCTCGTGGTCGCGCGTCGCGCTGGTCCAGGGACGATGGAGGAATCTCGCTAAAGAACTCTTGCGCAAGAACTCTTTCGTGAACTAGCGTGTCGCGCATGAGCACGCCTGCCGACCCGCACGCCAGCCCGCCGGCCGTCCCGACTGCCCCCGGCCCGGCGTCGTCGGAGGGTCGCCCGCGCGGCCCGAGGCCCGAGCCCGGTCAGGTCGTCGCGACCGACCCCGCGACCATCCGGGCGCTCGCGCACCCGCTGCGCCTGCGGATCCTCGCGCTGCTCGACGACGAGGGCGAGGTCACCGCGACACGCTGCGCCGAGGTCACGGGCGAGTCCGTCGCGAGCTGCTCGTTCCACCTGCGCATGCTCGCCAAGTACGGGTACGTCGAGGCCGCGGACCGGCGCGGCAAGGAGCGGCCGTGGCGCTCCGTCGGACGCGGCCGGCAGACGAAGTTCGACCCCGACTTGCCGGAGTCCCTGCACGCCGCGGGCGCGGTGGCGAACCTCATGCTGGACCAGGAGACGGCGCGCGTCCGGGCGTGGCTCGCCGGCTCAGCCGCCGACGACCCGCAGTGGCTCCTCGCCTCGACGATGACCGGCGCGTCCTTCTACGCGACGCGCGAGGAGCTCGACGCCCTCGCCCGCGAGGTAGAGGCGCTCACCGACCGCTTCCGGGGGCGCTGGGACGACCCGTCGATCCGTCCCGCGGGGGCACGTCGCGCGCGCCTCTTCTCCATCGTCAACGCCGACCTCCCGGAGGCCCCGCGATGAGCACGCCTCCCGAGCCGACGGCCGTCACCGCACGGACCGCGCCCGAGGACGTCCCCGCGGCGACCGAGGAGACCGTCGCGCCGCCCGTTCCGGCGGCTGCTCCCGGCGACGCCCCGGACCCCCGTGCCGCGCTGCGCTCCCGCCCCTTCCGCCTCCTGTCGGTCGCGTGGGGGTTCACGAACTTCGCCGACTCGGTCCTCGCGATCATCCTCGCCGTGTGGGTGAAGGACCTCACCGGCTCCAACGGCGCGCCCGCGCTCGCGTCGCCGCTCCTCGGCCAGCTCGCGGACCGGGTGTCGCGACGGCGGATGCTCGTCGTCACGTACCTCGTCGGCGCGGTGAGCCTCCTCGCCCTCCTCGCGGTCCGCGGGCCCGAGCAGGTCTGGATCGTGTTCGTCGTGACCGTGGTCTACTCGGGCGTCGGGTTCGCCACCGCCGCCGCGCAGGCGGGCCTCGTGCGGGACATGCTGCCCGACGAGGCGATCGCCCCGGCGAACGGCCGCCTCACGACGATCGACCAGGTCTTCCGGCTCCTCATGCCGGTCGTCGGCGCCGGGGCCTACGCGCTCGCCGGCGCGTGGCCGCTCGTGGTCGCGGCCTCGGTCGCGTTCGCCGTCGCGGGCGCCGTGATCGGCCGGGTCCGGCTCGTCGAGACGCCGCCGACGCCGGCCGCGGAGCGCGAGCCGTACCTGGCGGAGATGACGGCCGGCTTCCGTCACCTCGTGCGCACGGCGCCGCTCGGCGTGCTCACCCTGGCCATGCTCGTCGCGTTCGCGGGGGTCGGTCTCCTGAACGCGGTCAGCCTCGCGATCGTCGAGGACGGGCTCGGGCTGCCGCCGGCGCTCCTGGGCCCGATCTCCTCCGTCCAGGCCCTCACGGCGATCGTCGCCGGGCTCACGGCCGCGCGGCTCGTCGCGCGCTGGGGCGCGCAACGGCTCGTCGCCCTGGGACTGCTCGTGCTGGCGCTCGGCATCGTGCCCGCGACGGGCTCGAACGTCGTGGCGATCGTCCTCGGCCTGGGTGCGGTCGGGCTGGGAGCCACGTGGTCGATCGTCGGCTTCGTCACCGAGCGGCAGCTGCGCACGCCCCCCGGGCTCCAGGGGCGCGTCGCCGCCGCGAGCCTGCTGCTCGTCAACGTCCCCCAGCTCGTGCTGACGGTGGTCGGCGCCGCCCTCGTGGGCGCCGTCGACTACCGCGCCCTGCTCGTCGTGACCGTGGTCGGCATCCTCGTCGCCGCGGTCGTCTCCCTCCGGGGCCACCGCGCCACCAGCGAACCTGCGGCCCGATGAGAGCGGCCTCTCCGCGAGGTAGAGGTCTGGTAGGCCGAGGTAGAGGTCTGGTACGCCGAGGTAGAGGTCTGGTCCTGACCACGGCTCTACCTCGCGAGACCACGGCTCTACCTCGGCACGGCGGCGGGGCGAGCCGTCAGTCGTCGAGGCCGCGGGCGCGCAGCGCGTCGCCGAGCGCGTCGGCCTGGCGCAGCGCGCCGACGACGAGCGGGACGGCGTAGGCGCGGACGTCGTGCTCGCGGCCCCGGGCGCGGCCCGCGTCCCGCACGCGCTGCGCGAGCGCGGCGACGACGGGGACGCAGCGGACGGCGAGCGACAGGACGAGGGCGGCGCGGTCGACGTCGACGCCGAGGCGGCGCAGCGGCCGCAGGCCGCGCTCGACCGCCGCGAGGACCGCGGACGCCCGGGTCGTCAGCAGCACGAGCCCCGCGAGTGCGACGAGCGCGACGAGCCGGGTCGTGAGCACGACCGCGGGAACGGGCCCGAGGGCGAGCCACTGGACGGCGACGAGCACGGGCGCGGCCAGGCGCAGGGGTCGGACCTGCGCCCACGCCGCGCGCCACCCCACCCCGGCGACCACGTAGAGCACGCCGACGCCGAGGACGACACCGCCGACCGCCGGGGGCGAGGACGCCAGGAGCACGACGGCGGACGTCACGGCCAGCCCGACGAGCTTCGGCCCGGCGGGCACCCGGTGCAGCACCGACGTCCCCGGCCGGTACGTACCGGGGGTCACGGCGCCTCGTCGACGAGGCGCCGGTAGTGCTCGACCGCGGGTCCCGGCGCGTCGTCCGCGACGACCCGCCCGCCGTCGACCACGAGCACGCGGTCCATCGCGCCCAGGAGGGACAGGTCGTGCGAGACGAGCACGACCTGCTGGGGGAGCCCCGCGAGCTCCGCGGCGAAGCGGCGCGTGTTGCGCAGGTCGAGGAGCGTCGTCGGCTCGTCGGCGACGACGAGCCGCGGTCCGGCGGCGAGCACCGACGTCAGCGCGAGGAGCTGCTTCTGCCCGCCCGAGAGCAGGTGCGCGGGGTGGTCCGCGTGGTCCGCGAGGCCGCGCGCGGCGAGGGCCGCCCGCACGAGGGCGTCGCGCTCGGCCGCAGGGAGGCGCCGCAGCGAGTACGCCACGTCCTCCGCGACGGTCGGCATGACGATCTGCGCGTCCGGGTCCGTGAACACGAAGCCGACGAGCCTGCGGACCGCGGCGCCGTCGCGGCGGGTGTCGAGCCCGTCGACCAGGACGCGGCCCGACGTCGGCACGACCAGCCCGTTGAGCAGGCGCGCGAGCGTGCTCTTGCCCGACCCGTTCGCCCCGACGATCCCCACGCGCCGCTCGCGCAGCTCGAGGTCGATCCCGCGCAGCACGTCGCGCTCGCCGAGGCGCACGTGCACGTCCTCGAGCCGGACCGCGCAGCCGGTTCCGGCGGTCGGTCGGTCCGACGCCCCCGACGGGGCTGCCGACGTGCCCGGAGCACCCTCGACGGCGGGACGGCGTCGGAGCGCGGCGCGGGCCCGCGCGATCACCGGACGACCTCCAGGACGGCCGCGACGCCCAGCCCGCCCCCGACGGCGGCCGTCGCGAGGCCGAGCGTCCCGGCCGGTGCGCCCGCGCGCACGAGCCGCGAGAACAGCCGCACGACCGACACCGCCCCGCTCGCGCCCCACGGGTGCCCGAGCGCGAGAGCGCCGCCGTCGGCGCAGACGCGCGCGTCGTCGTCCGGGTCGCCGAGCGGGTCGAGGCCGAGCTCGTCGGTGACCGCGAGGACCTGCGCGGCGAACGCCTCCACGACCTCGACCGCCGCGACGTCCTCGAGCCCCGCCCCTGCGCGGTCGAGCGCGGCGCGCACCGCGGGGACGGGACCCCAGCCGGGCAGCGCGGGGTCGCACCCGACCGTCGCCGACGCGAGCACGCGCAGGCCCGGGATCCCGAGGCCGCGCCGCACGCCCTCGGGCACCACGGCGACGGCCGCCGCGCCGTCGCTGACCGGGCTCGCGGTGGCGACGGTGACGGTGCCGCCGGGCGTGAAGACCGGGGAGAGGCGCGCGAGCACGGCGGGATCGAGGCGGCGTGCCCGCTCGTCGCGCGCGAGCGCCCTGCCCGGGGTGCCCACCCGGACGGCCTCGGCCGCGAACCGCCCCCGGACGTGCGCGGCCCGGGCGCGCGCGTGGCTGCGCACGGCGTAGGCCTCCTGGCGCTCGCGGGTCACGCCGCGGCGGCGAGCCAGGTCGTCGGCGGCAGCCCCCATGGCGGGGTCGGCCCACGGCGTCGGTGCGAACGTCGCCCGCGCGTAGGGCACGCCGCCCCACGCCGTCCGGTGGGCGCGCTCGGGCGCGGTCGACGCGCTCTCCGTCCCGCCCGCGAGGACGAGGCGGGCCTCGCCCGCGCGGACCTGCTGCGCGGCGAGGAGGACCGCCGCCAGGCCGGAGGCGCACTGACGGTCGACGGTGAGCCCGGGCACGGCGACGCCCAGCCCCGCGGCGAGCGCCGCGACCCGCGCGACGTTCCCGCCCGGCCCGGTGCAGCAGCCCAGCACGACGTCCGCGACGGCGTCCTCGACCCCCAGCGACCGCGCGTCGCCCAGGGCCGCGGCGAGCGTCGCGGCCGCGAGGTCGACCTCGGAGAGCGAGCGGTGCCCGTGCCCGGCCGTCCCGACCCAGGTGCGCCGGGCGGACACGACCACGGGCGCGTCCCGCCACCCTCCGGCCGCGCTCATCGCAGCGGCTCCAGGCCTGACCGCGCGAGGTCGGTCGCCCCGAGCGCCTCGCTCACGGCCCCGCGCGCGGGCTTGCCCGACGGCGTGCGGGGGAGCGCGCGGGTGCCGTACCAGCGGCGTGGCCGCTGAGCGGGGGCGAGGGCCGTGCGCGCGACGCGCTCGAGGTGGGCGCGCAGGCCCGCGCGGTCGTCGCACTCCACGACGGCGCTGACGACCGCGCCGAGGCGGCGGTGCGCCGTCCCCAGCACGACGACGTCCCGCACCCCGGGTACGGCGCGCAGCACGACCTCGACGTCCTCGGGGACGACGGTCGCGCCGCCCGTGAGGATCGCGCCGTCGCCGCGGCCGCGGAGCACGAGGCCGCCGGCCGGCGGCTCGCCGGGGTGCGGCGTCGTCGACGGGTCGGGCAGCGGGTCGGCGAGGTCGCCGACGGTGCTCCACGCGCCGTCGCGCCGCAGCGGGCCGGTGGCGCGCGCGAGGTACCCGCGCGAGACCCACGGGGAGCGCACCCAGACCTCGCCGACGCTCGCGCGCGGCAGGGGCCGCACCGCGAGCTCGACGCCCGGGAACGCGCGCAGCCCGGACCCGTCCGGGTCGTAGGCGACGAAGGACAGCTCGACCGCGCCGTAGTAGGCGAGCACGTCGACGCCGAGCGCCGCCGCGCGCGACCGCGCCGTGGGGGCGAGCGACGCGCCGCCGACGACCGCGTGGCGCAGCCGGGACGGCGCCCCCGCGGCAAGGGCGTCGAGCACGTCGTCGAGCACCTGCGGGACGAGGTGCACGACGTCGCTCGTCGCGAGCGCGGAGGTCGTGGCCGCCGGCGTGCGCGTGAGGTACGCGCACGCGCCGACCGCGAGCGTGTGCACGGCGGCGAAGCAGTAGAGCGACGAGGCGAGCGGGCCCGGGACGAGCACCGTGTCGGCGGGCCGGAGCCGGAGGAGCCGCGTGACGTCGTCGAACGACCCCGCCCATGACGCGCGCGTGCGGACGACCGCGCGCGGCCGGCCCGTACTGCCCGAGGAGAAGCCCGCCCACGCGAGGTCGTCCGGGGCGGGCACGTGGCCCGTGCCGGGGCTCGCTCCCCCCTGCGGGGCGAGCCCCGGCGCGGGGTCCCGGACCGCGCCGGTCCCGCGCGGCAGCGGCACCTCGACGAACGTGCGGGGCGCGAGCGTGCGCAGGACCTCGGCGCGGTGGGCGCGGGGCCACGCCGGGTCGCAGACGAGCGGCGTGGCCCCCAGGTGGTCGGCGGCCAGGACCGCCGTCAGCAGGTCCAGCGGGTCGGCCAGGGAGACCGCGACGAGGTCGCCCCGGCGCGTGCCCGTCGCCGCGAGGTGCGTCGCGCCGGCGCGCACGTCCGCCGCGCGCGCGGCATAGGTGCGCGACCGCGCGGGGGTGCGCTGGGCAGGACGGTCGCGCACCGCCGGGTCGGCGGCGTGCGTCAGGACCTGGTGGGCGACGGGCACGCGGACACTCTCGCAGGTGTCAGGACGAGGCGGGGCCGGCGGCCGCGGGGCGGCCCGCGGTGCGCCCGCTCCGGCGCGCGGCCGGGTAGGCCCGCACGACGCCGACCGTGATCGCCGCGGCGGCCAGCGCCTTGAGGACGTCGCCGGGCAGGAACGCGAGGGACAGCCGGGCCGTCGTCGCGAGGGGCACCCCCGTGACGACCGACTGGACCGGGACGCCGAACGCGTAGACGACCGCGACCCCGCCGACGAGGCACGCCACGAGCACGCGGCCGAACGTCACCCGGCCGAGCCTGTCGACGAGCCAGCCCACGACCGCTGCCCCTGCGAGGAAGCCCACCAGGTAGCCCGCGGACGGGCCGACGAACGCGCCGAGGCCGCCGCGCCCGCCCGCCAGCACCGGGAGCCCGGCGGCCGCGAGCGCGAGGAACGTCGCGACGGCGAGCGACCCGCGCCACGCGCCGAGGAGCGCACCCGCGAGCATCACGCCGAGGGTCTGGAGGGTGATCGGGACCGCGTTCCCGAACAGCGCGATCGAGCCCGGCATCCCGAGCGCCGCGATCAGCGCCGCGAACGTCGCGACGCGCGCCGCGTCCCCCGCGTCGAGCGCGAGCGGTCCGCGGGGCCCGGCTACCGGGCCGGTCGTCGTCGTGGCGGTCCGGGTCGTCCCGGAGGTCCTCCCGGGCGATGCGTCGGTCATGGCGCTCCCTGCGTCGTCGTCTGGGGTCGGTCCCCGACCTGTCGTGGCCCGGTCCACTCTCCCCGCCGGCGGCGGTGCGCGACGACGGGGGCGCGGACGACGGCGGTGGCGTCGCGTGCACGGATCGCACAACCGGTTGGAGGGATCCGCCAAGCTGATCGCCCCGGCGGGAGGCGGGTTCGGAGGAAGACGACAAGCGCACCTCCCGGGCACCCGCTCGGAGGTCCGCACCGACCTCTTGGCACTCGCCGGGGGAGAGTGCTAGAAAAGACGTGTAGCCGCCCGCGAGGTGCCTACCTCGCGGGAGCACCGACCGGTCCCGGACGGTCCGGGACCGACCGACGAGGGAGGTGAGAGGTGTGGCTGCGATGATCGACCCGTTCACGACCACCTTCGACGCGATGGACCGACTGGTCGGCCAGCTCGCGTCCGGGGCGCGCGCGACCGCCGCGTCGGCGTCGGGCGCCATGCCGCTGGACCTGTTCCGGGCGGGAGACCACTACGTCCTGACGATGGACCTTCCGGGCGTCGACCCGGGGACGATCGACGTGTCCGTCGAGGACCGCACGTTGACGGTCCGCGCCGAGCGCAGCCCGCGGACCGACCCCGACGTCCAGTGGCTCGCGCGCGAGCGGCCGTCGGGGACGTACGCGCGCCAGCTCACGGTGGGGCGCGGGCTCGCGCTCGACAAGATCTCGGCGTCGTACGAGGACGGGGTGCTGTCGCTGACCATCCCCGTCGCGGAGGAGGCCCGGCCCCGCCGGATCGAGGTCGCGCACCGTGCGGGCAGCGGTGCGGCGACGCAGATCACGGCCGAGGCCGAGCCTCGGGCGGGCGAGGGCTGAGAGCGGCTCAGACCTCGCCCGGGAGCGCCTTGCGGACCACGAGCCGCGTCCAGGCGCCGAGGTAGACCCGGTCCCCGTCGGTCAGCTCGCGGCGCTGGCCGGCGGGGATCGGGTCGGTCGGGAGCGGCTCGCCCGCGGGGCTCACGTAGGTCCCGTTCGACGACTGCAGGTCCTCGACCCACCACCGCTGGCCGTCGGTGCTGAGCTGGCAGTGCCGACGGGAGACGCCGGTGTCCGCGCCGCAGTCGACCTGCGGGTGGATGCCCCGCGACACCGACGGGCGCCCGACGAGCACGCTGCGCTCGCGCAGCACGACGAGACCGGGCAGCCCGGCGGAGGGCATGGGGTCCTCGGGCTGCTGCGCCGTGTACCAGTCGGGGTCGATCCAGATCTCGACGACCCACTGGTCCGGTCCCGGGACCGGCGGAGTCGGCAGGTGGGAGCCCGACGCCGCGGGCTCGCCGGGCCCGGCCGGCTCGCCGGTGCCATCCGCCTCGGGTGCGGTGGGCGCAGCCGGGGTGGGCAGCGGCGGCGGGGTCGACGCCGACGCCGGGGTCGCGACCGGCAGCGGGGGCGGGGTGGACCCCGAGGCCGCGGGCGCCGCGGGCGCGGGCGGCGTCGGGCGCGACGGCGGGTCGAGCGAGAGCGCGGACGAGGGCTCGACGGGGTCGGGCAGGGCGCCCGTCGTGAAGTCGTAGCCGCAGTTCTCGCAGAACAGCGCACCGCCGGGAGCCGGTGACCCGCAGTTCGGGCACGTCGTCGCGGGCGTGGCCGCCGGGGCGCCGCCCGGCGCGGGCGTCGCGCCGCTCGGCGCGGCTGCGACAGGGGCCGACGCGGCGGCGATCGGCTCGCCGCACACGTCGCAGTAGTCGGTCGACTCCGACGGGTGCCCGTTGGGGCAGACGACGGCGCTCACCGGCGGACCCGGGTCGTCTTCGTCGAGGCGGTGTCGAGCGCCATCTCGTCCAGGGTCGAGGTGTTGCGCTTGAGGCGCACCGTCCCCTGCTCCTCGTTGTCGATGTCGACGACCTTGCGCAGGCGCGACGTCGCCTCGTCGTTGCCGGTCTGCTGTGCGAGCTGCACCGCGCGGCCGAGCTTGACGGTCGCCGTCGCCTCGTCGCCCGACGCCTTGGCCGCGAGGCCCTCCTGGATGGCCGCGGCGAGCTCGGTCTGGCCCGTGTAGTGCGCGACCTCGGGGTTGATGCGCGTGGTGAGCGACTCGTCGTCCGACCACTTCGCCTTGACCAGGCCCGACGAGACGACCTCGCCGTTGACCGCGAGCTGGACACGCGCCGCGAGCTGCTCCGAGCCGACCGGCTTCGACGCCACGCGGATCGCGACGTGGTAGTCGCGCGACTCGTCGCCCCACGAGCCCGTCGGGTAGGAGCCCGTGAGCGGGTTGACGTCGGCACGGCGGTGGGTCAGGTCCTCGACGGTCGGCGCGACCTGCCGCACGAAGAGCACCTGGGAGCCCTGCGGGGCCCACACGCGGAGGTCGGCCGAGGCCACGCCGCGGGCCATGGAGGCCTGCATGAGCTTCTCGAAGTCGGCCGCGATCTCGTTCGGGTCGGCGATGAGGTCCACGGTCCCGAGGAGCGCGGTCGAGATCTCGCGCAGCTCGTCGACCTGCCAGCGCGAGCCGACACCGCGCGCGTCGCACTGGAAGTGGCCCGTGACGTCGCGGACCGCCGCAGACAGGTTCGCGCGCGGCTCCGACTCGTTCTTGCCGTCCGTGAGGAGGATCGCGTGCCGCTGGGTGGCCTGCGGGACGGTCGCGAAGAGCTGGTCCGCGAGGCGCAGCCACGTGCTCATCGCCGTGCCGCCGCCGGGCGTGAGCATCGAGATCGCGCGCTTCGCCTCGGCGCGCGCGCCCGGCTCCATCTGGACCATCGCCATGCGCGCGTTGGGGTACGGGAAGATGCGGTTCGCGACGTGGCTGCCGCCGACGATCGCGAACCACGTGCCGTCGAGGATCTGGTCCACGGCGACCTGGGCGGCGTGCTTCGCGGCCTCCATGTTGCGGCCGGACATCGACCCGGACGTGTCGACCATGATGATCTCGGCGACCCCGCCCGCACCACCGGCGCTCCCCGCGCTCCCGGCACCCTTGCACGTCACGGTGACGATCGCGTGGACGTCCGTGGCGCCCTCGGACAGGAACTCGTTCTGGTAGACCTCGGCGGCGAACTCGGCCATGGGGGCTCCTTCGGTGGTGCGGGTGTTCGTGCAGGCTATCGGGTCGTGGGTGGGTCGCACACGGGCCGTGCCGGACCGTGGCGCGCAGCGCGTGTCAGGTCCTGGGGATCGTCGTTTCGAGGTCCGGGTCGAGCTCCGCGGGGGACGCGCCCGAGGGCCGGACGAAGCGCGCGAGCGTCGCGGTGATGTTGTCCCGGCCGCCCTGGGCGTTCGCCCAGTCCACGAGAGCGCCCGCCACGGTCTGGGGGTCGTCGCCGACCCGACCCTGGGTGTCGTGGAGCAACGCGGCGAGGTCGGCGGCGGGGGAGCAGTAGTTCCACAGGCCGTCCGAGCACACGAGGACCCAGCCGTCACGGTCGGGGAAGGTCGCCGCCGTCCGCGCGACCGGGTCGGGGGCGTCGGGGCCGAGCCACCGGGTGATCGCGTGCGCCTGCGGGGACGACTCCGCCTGGGCGCGCGGTATGCCCTGCGCCATCATCTCCTGCGCCCACGAGTCGTCGACGCTGAGCTGGTGCGCCTCACCCTCGTCCGGGATCCAGTAGGCGCGCGAGTCGCCCACCCAGCCCGTCACGACGAGCGGGCCGTCCACGACGGCGGCGACGAACGTGCACGACGGCGGGTTCTCGCGGTCCGCCATCGCCCCGACCGTGGCGAGGATCGCCTCCTGCGCCGCGCGCGAGGCGTCGGCGATCCGCGCCGACCAGACGCCCATGCGGGCCGTCGTCTCGCCCTGCACGGGCGTCGCCCCGGCGGGGGCACCCGCGACGAGCACGTCGCGCGCCGCACGGGCCGCCGCGAGGCTCGCGACGTCGGAGTCCGGGGCCGACGAGACGCCGTCGCACACGACGAGCGCCGCGAAGGCGCGCTCGTCGGTCGCGGACGGCCCCGCGGCGAGGGCCATCGCGTCCTCGTTGCGCACGTGGCGCACCCCGCGGTCGCACACGCCCCCGACCCAGGTCGCGGGCCGTTCTGCCCAGTGGTCGCGCTCGGACGCCGCGGGCTCGCCGCACTCGGTGCAGTACCCGTCGTCGGCCACCCGCCCGCCGCAGCGCACGCACGGCCGAGCCCCGGTCGCCGGGGGCGCGTCGGCCTCCGGCGACGCGCCGCCGGGAACATCGGGTCCGTCGCCGTCGGGGACGCCTGTCGTCGGCGGGTCGGGGTCGGGGTCGGTGAGCACCGCGAGCGGGGTGCCGCACGCCTCGCAGAA
>JAQSXO010000075.1 GCA_029256625.1 Cellulosimicrobium sp.
GCGTCGAGGAACTCCTCGGGCGTCGCGGGCGGCTCGGTGATCCCCGCCTTCTCCCAGACCGGCTTGTTGAGCACGTAGCCCATCGCGGTCCCGAACGTCGCGAGCCCGTAGACCTGACCCTCGTACGCCTTGTCGTGGATGAAGCGGTACTCCTCGCCGAGCTCGTCGACCGTGCCGAGGGGCTCGAAGAAGGTCGAGAGCTGGTCCGCGTCGACGGTGTTCGGGATGAGCAGGACGTCGCCGTAGTCGCCGGAGTTGAGGCGGATCGAGACGTCGCCCTCGTAGTCCGTCACCGCCTCGAACTCGACGTCGACGTCCGGGTAGGTCTTCTGGAACTCCGTCACGTAGTCCTGGAGCACGGTGTCGACGATGTCCGTGCGGTTCGTCAGGACGGTGATCGTCCCCGACGGGCCGTCGCCGTCCCCGTCGCCCCCGCCGGTGGAGCCGCCGGAGCAGGCTCCCAGCACGAGCACCACGGCCGCGGCCGTGCTCGCGGCAAGGATGCGCCTCTTCGCCATCTCGATCCCTCATTCTCGTCGTCGTTGACAGTGACAGCGCTTAAGCCGTGAGGCCGTCTGGTGCACCGGATGATCAGGTCCGATGTCGATGAGGACGAGTGAAGCGGTTAAGTTGTCGTAAGTCAACGATGCCCGGTCACGGTTCGGTCACGACGACGAGATCGTGCACCCAGGCGCGCCGGACCCTCGGACGGACCCGACCGCGCGGGCCGGGCATCCGGGGCCCGTGTCAGTCCTCGGCGCGGCGCGCGGTCGTGCCCCGGGGGCGCAGCGTCGGCGTGGAGTCCAGGAAGCTGCCGCCCGTCCGGCCGTCGATGCGGTCGAACAGCCGCCTCGCGACGTGGGCGCCGAAGCTCGTCACGTCGTGGCTCAGGGCCGACAGGCGGGGGTACGTCGCCTGGCACAGCGGGGAGTCGTCCCAGGCGATGATCGACAGGTCCGCGGGCACCCGGACACCCAGCTCGCTCGCCACGCCGAGACCCGCGAGGGCCATGACGTCGTTGTCGTAGATGATCGCCGTCGGCCGCTCCGGCCCCGTGAGGAGCGTGCGCGTGGCGCTCGCCCCCTGGTCGGCCGTGTAGTCGGTCCGACCGATCTCCCCGCGCACGCCGAGCTGCGCCACCTCCTCGCGGAATGCCTCGTCGCGGATGTGCGTGTGCCCGAAGCTCGTGACCCCCGCGACGCGCGCGATGCGCCGGTGGCCGACGGCGTGCAGGTAGCGGACCGACTCGCGCATGGCCGAGGCGTCGTCGGTCCACACGTTCGTGAGGTCGCCGGCGAGCGCCGGGTCGCCCACGACGACGGCCGGGATCGCGTCCGGCTCGGACAGCCAGGCCACGCGCGGGTCGTCGAGGCGGAGGTCCACGGTCACGACGCCGTCGACCCGGCGCGCGGCCCGCCACTTGCGGTAGGCGCGCAGCTCCGCGTCGAGGTCGGGGACCACCTGGAGGAGCAGGCCGTACGACCGCGCCGCGAGCTCGGACTCGATGCCCGCGATGAACTGCATGTAGAAGGACTCGAAGCCGAGCGTGCTCGGGTCGCGCGCGAGCACCAGGCCCACGGTCTCCGTGCGCGCGCCCGAGAGCGAGCGAGCCGCCGAGCTCGGCTCCCAGCCCAGCTCCGCGGCGACGCCGAGGATGCGCGACCGCGTCTCGGCCGAGACCCCCGGCCGGTTGTTCAGCGCGTACGACACCGCGCCCGTGGACACGCCTGCCCGCCGGGCGATGTCCGCGATCGTGATCCGGGCCATGGTGCGCTCTCCTCGTCGTCGGGACGGCCCCCGTGCCGTCGCCCACACGCTGCACTGAAGCGCTTCACCTGTCAACTGCCGGGGCCCGGACGGACCGCCCTGCCCGCCGGACGACGCCGCAGCGCCCGGCCCGTTGCGCGCCGGCCGCGCTGCTAGGGTCGGCCCGTGCAGAAGCCGCAGCAGCGCGCCACTCTGGCCGACGTCGCGCGACTCGCCGGGGTGAGCGCCAAGACCGTCTCCCGGGTCTACTCCGGCAGCACCAGCGTCTCCCCCGACACCCGGCGCCGCATCGAGGACGCCGCCGCACGTCTGAGCTTCCGCCCCAACCTCCTCGCGCGCGACCTGCGGCACGGCGGGGTCTCGTCCGCGGTCGGGTTCGTGCTCGGCGACCTCACCAACCCGTTCTACTTCCAGGTCGCCGCCGGCATGGAGCGCGAGCTCGCGCAGCACGGTCTGACGATGGTCCTCACGGCGACCGAGGACGACCCCGCCGAGGAGGAGCGCGTCGCCGGGACGCTGCTCGCTCAGCGCGTCCGCGCGCTCGTCCTCGTCCCGATCGCGCACGACCAGTCGTACCTCGAGGGCGAGCGCCGGCTCGGCACGCCCGTCGTGACGATCGACCGCCCCGCGCACAACCTCCTCGCCGACTCGGTCGTCCTCGACAACCGGGAGGGCACGGCGGAGGCGGTCCGCGCGCTCACGCGGCTCGGTCACCGGCGGGTCGCGTTCGTGTGCAGCCCGGGAGACCTGTACACCCACGCGGAACGGCTCGCGGGCTATCGGGACGCCCTGCGCGAGGTAGGCGTCACGGACCCGTCCCCGTGGGAGCGCCTCGACGACGTCGGCGGTCGGACCACCGAGGCCGCGGTGCTGGACGTCCTCGACCAGCCGGACCCCCCGACCGCGATCGTCACCGGCAACAACCGCGCGAGCGCCGCGCTCGTCCGCGCGCTCGGCCCCGCCCGGGACGACCTGGCGTACATCGGGTTCGACGACTTCGACCTCGCCGACGCGCTCGGCTTCAGCGTGGTCGCCTACGACACCCGCGAGATCGGCCGCGCCGCCGCACGCCGCGTCCTCGAACGGCTCTCCGACCCGCAGGGCGCACCGGTCCACGTCCGCATCCCCACCCACCTCGTCCCCCGCGGCTCCGGCGAACGCCCTCCGCGGTAGAGAGCCCCGCTCGAGGCGGAGCGTGCCTCGCGAGGTAGTGGGCCCCGTCGCAAGATGGTGCTCGGCGCGCTCTACCTCGCGACCGGACGTTCTACCTCGGGGTCGAGGCCGCGCTCAGTGGACGGCGGCGAGCAGGACGCCGACCCCGACGAAGAGCCCGCCGAAGAGCCTGTTGACGGTGCGCTCCCCGCGCGGGCTGCGGGTCAGTCGTCGCAGTCCTGTCGCGGCCGTGGCGAAGAAGAACCACATGACGAGGACGTCGATCACGACCACGGTCGCCCCGAGCACGACGTACTGCGGCAGCAGCGGGCGGTCCGGCCGGACGAACTGCGGGATGAACGCGAGGAAGAAGACGATCGCCTTCGGGTTCGTGAGGTTGACGAGGAGCCCGCGCCGGACCATGGACCACCGCGACTCCGGGCCGCGCACGACGGCGTCGCCGTCGTCGCCGGTCGGGCGCGACCGCCACTGCCGGATCCCGAGGTAGACGAGGTAGGCGGCGCCGCCGTAGCGGACGACGTCGAACAGGACGGGCGAGCCCGCGACGAGCACGCCGACGCCGGTCGCCACGATCACCACGTGCGCGACGAGGGCGAGCTGCTGGCCGAGGATCCCCCCAGATGGAGCGCGCCCACCCGACACCGATCGAGTTGGCCATCGTGTTGACCGCTCCCGCGCCCGGCGTGAGCGAGATGAGCACCCCGGCGGCCGCCAGGGTCGTCCAGACCGACCACGCCATGGCGGACAGGATAGGCGCCCGCCGGCGGTCGCCGCGCACCCGAGCGCGCCGCGTACCCGACGCAGCGTGCACCCTGGGCGGAGTGCCCCGAGAACGACGACGGCCCGCGCGCCCTTCCGGGTCGCGCGGGCCGTCGTCCGGTCCGGTGCTCGGTCCGACCGCTCAGCCGCAGGCGACCGCCGCGTACGGGGCGTCGAGCTCGACAGCGTCGCCGCCCGAGCCGACGGTGACGACCGCCGACCCGGAGGGCACCGACGTCGCGCGCACCGCGAACGACTGGTACGCGTTGGACCCCGGCGCGACGGCCGCGAAGGCCTTGCTCCCGTACGGCGTGCCGAGCGTCACGGCGACGGGTGCGTCGCCGTCGTTCGTCGCCCGGACGGCGACGTACGCCTTCCCGGCGAGGCACCGCGAGGTCGCCTCGACGGTCACGGGCACGTCCGGTCCCGCGACGGCGGTCCGCACGTCGTCGACGACGAGCACCGCCGGACCGCCGCCTCCGAGGTAGAACGAGATCTCCGTGACCGCCTGCAGGTCCGGGCGACCACCGCCGCCCGCCCACGGCGGGAGCGCGAGGTCCGCGAACGGCACGTGCACGACCCCCGCGGGCTGCGGGCCGACGCCGGGAAGCACCGTCTCCCAGAACTGTCCGCCGGCGACGACCTGGAGGGTGACGTTCTGCCCGGCACCGAGGCCCGAGCGGTCGAGCCACAGGTCGAGGCCCTCGTAGCCCCACCACGACTGGGGCGCGTCGAACGTGCGGGTGACGCCCGCGTACCCCGACGACGCGAGCGTCGTCGCGAGCCGCAGGGCCCGGCCGCCGTCGGCGCCGGGGACGAGCGTCGAGGTGATCGGGCCTCCCCCGCTGTTCGCGCGGTGCGCCGCGGTGAGCGCGACATCGTCGGCGAAGCCCTCGTAGTCCTCGACGACGAGCGGCTCGGTCGGCAGCGCGTCGGTCGCGAACGTCCGCGACCCACCCGTCATGTCCGTGCTCCCGGCACCGTTCACCGCCTCGACGTGCCACGTGTACGACGTCGCGGGGTCGAGCTCCACGGCGGGCGCGAGGCTCGTGCCGCGCACCTCCGCCGACACGAGCGGCGCGCCGGGCACCTCGGTCCGGGCGAGCGTCACGCGGTAGGTCGCCGCCTGCGCCGCCGGCTCCCACCGCAGGGTCGGCGTGCCGCGCAGGGCGGACGCGCCGTCGTCGGGCGCGAGGGCCGCGAACGCGCCGGGCGCGGCGAGCTCCCCGCCCGTGCCGAGAAGGCGGACGTCGCCGAGCTGCTGCGCCCACTCCGGTGACGCGCCCGCGGGCCAGACGACGCGCACGGCGTCGGTCCCCGAGGGCAGGGTCGCGGTGTACGCGAAGCGACCCCACGCGCCGCCCACGGTCCCCGGAGCGCCGGCGACCGCGACGTCGAGGCCCTGCCACGCCCCGTCGACCCGCGCCTCGAAGGTCAGGTGCGCCGGTTCGGCGTCGGGCCAGTACCACCCCGTCGCCTCGAGGCGCGTGAGGCCGTCGGCCTCCCACGCGAGCGACGCCGCGCCGGGCGCGTCGCGCTTGGCCCGCCCGGAGTCCCCGCCGAACAGCCCCGGGTTGCCGGTGTCGACGCCGACCGGCCCCTCGGCGCTCGCCCCCGACAGGTCGTCGAGCGCGTCGTCGACCACGGGCAGGTCGGCAGTGCCGCGCAGTGTGACGCGCTCGAGCCGCGCCGACGCGCCCGCCGGCCAGGTGACGCGCAGCCGCTCGCCCTGCGCCGCGGAGACGGAGACCCGGAAGCGCCCGTCCCCGTCCGGCCCGACGGCGGTGCTCGCGGCGGCCCACGTCTCGCCGTCGGCGCTGGTCTGCACGACGAGCGCCGCGACGTCGGCGGCCGTCGTCGCCCGCACGCGCAGCTCCGCACCGGTCAGACCGTCGTGCGCCCACGTCGCGTGCGCGGGACCGTCGCCGGCCGGGCCGAGCAGCGCGGCGTCGCCGTCGGGCGTGACGCGCAGCCCGGCGTGGTCGACGAGCGGGCGCTGCGTCTCGAGCGGGTCGACGCGGACCTGTTCCCCCGCCGCGACGACGACGGCTTCCGAGATCGGGCCGTCGATCCCGTCGCCGACCGGCACCACGCGGTAGGCCGCGTCGCCGCCCGCCGAGGTGTCGAGGTACGGCTCGCCCGTGTCCGTGAGGCCCTCGGCGACGACCTCGAACGCGCCGCTCGGGACGCCGTCGGACACCGCCGCGCGCTCGACCCGGTACGTCGCAGCGCCGGCCGCCCCGCGCCACGACACCTCGTGGAAGCCGTAGGTGCTGCCGACCGACGTCACGAGCGGCTGCTTCACCTCGACGGCGACCGGGGCGCCCGCGAGCTCCGCCGAGAAGTCGCGGATCGCCGCGACGTTGCCGCGCATCCGGTCGTCGGTGCCCGGGTCGTGCAGCGTGAAGCCGTCGTCGTGCGGCACGAGGCCGGACGCGTCGTCGTGCCCGAAGAGGGACCAGAACATCATGCCCGTGACGTCCGGGTCGGCCGCGAGCGGCTCGAGCAGCTCGGGCGTCGCGGCGGTCGAGGCGTACTCGCCCGCGACGTACACCTTGCCGGCGTCGGTGACGCGGGCCGCGTCCGCGCGGACGCCGCTCGCCGTCGGCGGGTAGTAGTGCACGTCGACGATGTCGACGAGCGGGGACGCGAGCGTGTCGTCGTCGATGCCGAACCGCTTGCCTGCCGCGACGAGCTGGCGCGGCGCGCGCTCGGAGATCGCGGTGGCGACGTGCTCGATCCACTGCGGCGTCATGCCCTCGAGCTCGTTGCCCAGCTCCCACGCGAGGACCGTCGGGTCGTCCTTGAGCGCGAGGCCGGTGTACGGGTTCACGTGGTCCATGACGTGGTGCACGTAGTCGGTGAAGTCGGCGACGACGCGCGGGTCGGAGTAGAACTCCGCGCACGGCGTGAGCGGCGTGGTCGGCGCGCACAGCCCGTACGGCGTCCCGAAGTCGCGGTGCCCGCCGTGGTAGTACGCCCACTCGTCGGTGAGCGGCAGGACGAGGCGGATGCCCTTCGACCCCGCGTACGCGACCGCGTAGTCGATGCTCGCGAACGCGTCGGCGTTGTACCCCGCCTCCTTCGACGGGAGGATCCCGAGCGGCGTACCCGTCGACGCGAGCATGTGCGAGCGCACGACCGTCACGCCGAGGTTCGACGCCGTGTGGAGCGCGTCGCGGATGCGGAAGGACGTCGGGTAGTCGACCGTGCCCGGCGGGACGTTCTCGTCGAGGCCGAGCCAGTAGATGTTCGTCCCGCCGAAGCGGAACGTCTCGCCGTCGAGGACGAGGCGCGAGCCGTCGCGCTCGACGAACGAGGTGTTCCGGCTCTCGCCGAGGGGTGCGCTCACGTCCGGGATCTCCTTCGTCGGGGCGGCGGCGCTGGTCGGGCCGTCGCCCGGACCGCCTGCAGCGGCGCCGACCGGGACGACCGTACCCGCGAGGGCGAGCACGACGGCGGCCGCCAGGCCGAGCCGTCGGCGCCCGGCGGGTGGTCGACGCTCGGCGTGCGGTCGGCCTCGGTGGTCGTCGGCATGGCCTGCGCGGGGCCTCGCCGCACGCAGTCGTCGTGGGGTCATCGTCCGCTCCTTCGCGTCGGTGGCGCGCCGGCCGCCCGACGCAGGGCGACGGTAGATCGTGCCGACCGACCGTGTCAACGCTGTCACGGTGGCATCGATCTCCTGTCAAACACAAGCAGTAGCAACGTGTTAAGCGGTTCATGACAACGGTAGACAACATGATCGATCGCGTACTACCGTGGCCGATCGTCAAGCACCACTCACGCAACGACGCGGAGGACGCATGCGACACCCCATCCCCACCCACAGCAGACGCAGGCCCGCTCCCGAGCGCGCACCAGACGCGACGGCGGTCGCCCGCGGGAGCACCCCACGCCGCGCCCTCGCGGCGGTCGCCGCCGGTCTCGCGGTCCTGCTCGTCGCGACCCTCGTCCCGACCGCCCCTGCCGCGCACGCCTTCCCGGCGCGCGACAGGCAGGCGGTGATCGACTACCTGCGGTCCGTCACCGGGACCTCGATCGTCTCCGGCCAGCACAACAAGGAACCGGCCACGGCTCCCGGCCAGTACACGCAGCAGGTCCGCGACATCACCGGCCAGTACCCGGGCCTGTGGGGCGGCGAGCTGATGTTCCGCGGCGAGGACCAGGCGAACCGGCAGCGCGTCGTCGACCAGGCGAAGGCCGAGTGGGCCAACGGCTCGCTCGTCGCGCTCACCTGGCACGCGTGCTCCCCCACCGGGCCGTCGACGTGCGAGTTCGAGGGCGGCGTCAAGACGCAGATCAGCCAGAGCCAGTTCGAGCAGGTCGTCACCGGCGGCACCGCGCTCAACCAGACCTGGCGCCAGCGCATGGCCGAGGTCGTGCCGTACCTGCGCCAGCTCCGGGACGCGGGCGTGCCCGTGCTGTGGCGGCCGTTCCACGAGATGAACGAGACGTGGAACTGGTGGGGCGGCCGCGCCGGGGCGAACGGCGGCGCCAAGATCTACCAGCAGATGAAGGACTACTTCGACTCCCAGGGCCTCGACAACCTCGTCTGGGTCTGGAACGTCCAGGACAACCCGAACGCGAGCTGGGCGAGCTACTACCCCGGCTCCTCCTACGTCGACGTCGTGAGCCTCGACGTCTGGTACAAGAACCACCCCAGCGCGTCGGACTACCAGCAGATCCAGTCCATCGCCGGGAGCAAGCCCATCGCGATCGCCGAGATGGGGAAGGTCCCGAACGACGCGCTCCTCACGGCCCAGCCGCGCTGGAGCTACTTCATGGTCTGGTCCGAGCAGCTGCGCGGGAGCAACACGAGCGCCGAGATCCAGGCGGCCTACTTCCACCCGCGCGTGCTCAACCAGGGCGAGGTGCAGCTCGGCTCCGGCGGCGGGACGCCGAACCCCGGCCCGACCCCCACGACAGGCGCGATCGTCGGGCTCGCCGGCAAGTGCGTCGACGTCGCCGCGTCCGGGACCGCGAACGGGACCGCCGTCCAGCTCTACGCGTGCGCGCCGGGCGTCGCGCAGACGTGGGAGGTGCGCGCCGACGGCACGATCCGCAACCCGAACGCGGGCAGGTGCCTCGACGTCGCGGGACAGGGCACGGCCAACGGCACGGTGGTCCAGATCTGGGACTGCAACGGGTCGGGCGCGCAGCAGTGGGTGTACTCGGCCGCGACGCAGTCCCTGCGCAACCCGCAGGCGAACAAGTGCCTCGACGTCACGGGTCAGTCGTCGGTGAACGGGACGCGGCTGCAGGTCTGGGACTGCACGGGCACCGCGAACCAGCGGTGGACCCTGCCGTCCTGAGCTCCCCGGTCCGGCTCGCCCGGCGGTCGTGAGCGCCCCCTCGCGATCGCCGGGCGAGCCTGTCAGGTGGGCGGCGAGCCGACGTGGAAAGGTTGCCCCATGACCGGGCCAGCCGACTCCACCACCCCGCCCCCCGTCGTCGTGCCGCCGGACGCCCTGGCTGCCGCGGCGGCCGGACGCACGTTCGACCCGCACGCCGTGCTCGGGCCGCACCTGGCGCCCGGCGCCCACGACGCGCGCGCCGTCGTCCGGGTCCTGCGCCCGCTCGCCGACGAGGTCGTCGTCGTCACGACCGACGGCGAGCACACGGCCGCGCACGAGCAGGACGGGGTGTGGGCCGCCGTCGTCCCGGTCCACCAGGACGCCGACGGCACACGGCACGCCCCCGACTACCGCGTCCGGGCGCGCTACGGCCACGAGGCCACGACCTCCGACGACCCCTACCGCTTCCTGCCCACCCTCGGCGACGTGGACCTGCACCTCATCCGGGAGGGGCGGCACGAGGAGCTGTGGCGCGCGCTCGGCGCGAACCTGCGCAGCTACCCCAGCGCGCTCGGCGACACCACGGGCACCGCGTTCGCCGTCTGGGCGCCCAACGCGCGCGCGGTCCGCGTCATCGGCGACTTCAACGGCTGGGGCGCGACCCACCCGATGCGCTCGCTCGGCTCGACCGGCGTCTGGGAGCTGTTCGTGCCGGGCGTGGGCGCGGGCGCGCGGTACAAGTACGAGATCCTCGGCCCCGACGGGTCGTGGCGGCAGAAGGCGGACCCGCTCGCCAAGGCGACCGAGGTGCCGCCCGCGACGGCGAGCGTCGTCGTCGAGTCGCAGTTCGCGTGGTCCGACGACGCGTGGCTCGCCGAGCGCGCCGCGCACGACCCCCACACGCGGCCCCTCAGCATCTACGAGGTGCACCTGGGGTCGTGGCGCCAGGGCCTGTCGTACCGCGACCTCGCCGAGGAGCTCACCGCCTACGTCCTCGAGCAGGGGTTCACGCACGTCGAGCTCCTGCCCGTCGCCGAGCACCCCTTCGGCGGGTCGTGGGGCTACCAGGTCACCGGCTACTACGCCCCGACGTCACGGTTCGGCCACCCCGACGACTTCCGCTACCTGGTCGACCGCCTGCACGCGGCCGGCATCGGCGTCGTCGTCGACTGGGTGCCCGCGCACTTCCCGCGCGACGAGTGGGCGCTGGCCCGGTTCGACGGCACGCCCTGCTACGAGCACGCCGACCCCCTGCGCGGAGAGCAGCCCGACTGGGGCACGTACGTCTTCGACTTCGGGCGCAACGAGGTCCGCAACTTCCTCGTCGCCAACGCGACGTACTGGCTCGAGGAGTTCCACGTCGACGCGCTGCGCGTCGACGCCGTCGCGTCCATGCTCTACCTCGACTACTCGCGCGGCCCCGGCCAGTGGCACCCCAACGTGCACGGCGGGCGCGAGAACCTCGAGGCCATCGCGTTCCTCCAGGAGGCCAACGCCACCGCCTACCGGCGCACGCCCGGCGTCATGATGATCGCCGAGGAGTCGACGGCGTGGCCCGGCGTGACCCGTCCGACGTCGGCCGGCGGCCTCGGGTTCGGGCTCAAGTGGAACATGGGCTGGATGAACGACTCCCTGCGCTACGTCGCCGAGGAGCCCATCAACCGGCGCTACCACCACCACGAGATCAC
>JAQSXO010000076.1 GCA_029256625.1 Cellulosimicrobium sp.
GTCGGGGATGCGGTCCTCCTCGATGAGCATCCGGACGAAGTCGAAGTCGGTCTGCGAGGCCGACGGGAAGCCGACCTCGATCTCCTTGTAGCCCATCTCGACGAGCAGCTCGAACATGCGCAGCTTGCGCTCCGCGTTCATGGGCTCGATGAGGGCCTGGTTGCCGTCGCGCAGGTCGACCGCGCACCAGCGGGGGGCGGTCTCGATGCGCTTGTCGGGCCACGTGCGGTCGGGCACCGACACGTCGATCTGCCGGTGGAACGGCAGGTACTTGTGGATCGGCATGCCCGACGGCTGCTGCGGGTTCGCGTCCGTGGCGGTCGGCGTCGAGGAGGGGGCTGAGGCGTTCATCGTGGGTCCTTCGGGTCGTCTGATGGGTGTCAGCCGGCACACCGACCACCGCGACGAGGGACCGGCTAGAGAGCCTCGCCGCGGCAACGAAGGAGGAGCTGCCGCATCAGGTGCACGACGCCACTGTACTCCTCCACGCACCGTGGCCCGAGGACGTCCGCTCCTCGGGCACGTCGTCCGTAGGGACGTCGTGGCCGGGCCGTTCCTCTCCCGCGCAGCGGCACGACGACGCCCGGCCGGCCTCCGCGGGGAGGTCGGCCGGGCGTCGTCGGGTGGTCAGCGGCGCGAGCGCAGCGCGGCGTCGACGGCGGGGTCGCCGAGGTTGCCGAGCCACTCCAGCAGCGCCGGGTAGGTGGACGGGTTCGCCGCCACCTGGGGGCGCAGGTGCGGCGCGTCCTGGACGATCTGCGCGAGGACCTCGAGCGGCGTGCTCGGGTCGAGCGCCTGGGCGGCGGTGAAGCCCGGCGCCTGGGCGGGCGGCGAGTACGGCTGCTGCGGCTGCGCCGCGGGCTGCTGCCCGTACCCGGCGCCGTAGCCCTGCTGCGGCTGCGCCTGCTGGGGGTAGCCCTGCTGGCCGTACCCCTGGTATCCCTGCGCGGGTGTCCCGGCGCCGGGCTGCGCGGTCGGCTGCGGGCCGGTGCCCGGCTGCCCCTCCTGGTACGCCGGCATGACGGCCGTCGAGGGGCCCTGGTCGGGGTTCAGACCGGGGCGCGCCGCGTACCCGCTGCGCTCGGGCTCGACCGGCTGGACCGGGAGGACCTCGGTCGCGTCACCGCCCGCGGGTGCCCAGCGGTCCTGCCCGGGCTGCTGCGCGGCGACCGGGCCGGTGTGCGCCGTACCCGGGTACGCGCCGCCGTGCGGCGTTCCCGGGTACGCCCCGGTGGGCGGCTGCGCCGCCACCGGGCCCGACGGCGCGACGGGCGCCGGGCGGGCCGGCTTGGGTGCGGGCGGCTGCCAGACGTACGCCTGCGCCGCCTCCGCGGCGGCGGCCTGCACCGGGCGGTGCTCGGCGAAGTACGCGCGCACCTCGCGCGGGACGGTCAGGGCCCCGACGACGAGCAGCGGGAGGCCGAAGGCGAGGAGCACGTGCTCGACGCCGCCGCCGAGCACGACCCGGTTGGACGTCACGACGAGCAGGACGATGCCCAGCAGGGCGACGACACCGGCCCCGCCGAGGGCGAGCGGACGGCCCGACGTCGCGTCGCGGGCCAGCGAACGGCGCGCGACGAACGCGACGGCCGCCGCGAGCACCCCCACCACGACGGCGAGCACGACGGGGACGCCGCGCGCGCCGTCGGCCAGCGTGAGCACGGCGCTCACGGCGACGTACCCCGCGACGACGAGCGCGAGGTCGAGGGCGTTCACGGCGACGCGCACCCAGGTCGTCACGGGGTCGGCGGCGGTCATCGCCCGGTGCACGGCCGGCGCGGCGGCGATCGCCGCGAGCGCGGGGACGAGCACGAGCCCGAACCGGCCGCCGTGCGTGCTCTCGATCGTGACGAGCCCGTTGTTGCCCGAGCCGAGGACGAACGCGACCGCGAGGGTGACGCCCAGGCCGACGAGCGTGAGACGCGCCGCCTCGGACCGGCGCCACGTGCCGTACGTCGGCAGCCCGACGAGCGCGAGGACGAACAGCGCGGACACGAGCACGAGCAGGACGAAGAGGGCGCCGAGGCGGGTCCCCGTGACGGTGAGGATGACCGTGAGCAGGACGGTCACCGCCAGGACGGCGGCCCCGACGAGGAGCGCCTGGAGCCACCGGTTCGTGACGGCGCGGTCCTGGTCCTGCGGACCGAGCTCGCTCTCGCGCGGCTGCGCCGCGAGGAGCGCGCCCGCGAGACCGAGCGCGGCCGCGGAGCCGACGCCGCCCCACCCGTCGCTGAGGTCACCGCCCCCGACGACGTCGACGACGAGGTACACCCCGACGAGCAGGACGTACGGGGCGTTCGCGAGCAGGCGGACCTTCCGCGTGGTGTGCACGGTCCACGTCGCGGGCAGCACCCCGGTGCGGGCGAGGTACGGCAGCGCGAGGGTGAGCAGGGAGAGGATCGTCAGGAGGACGACCTCGATCTTGTCGGACGCGCGGTTCGCCGCGTCCCACGGCAGCGCGAGGGACACGAGCAGCAGGAGCGCGGCGACGCCGTCGCGCACGTAGTCGCTCACGGGGATCCCGGCGAAGGGCGAGACGGCGCCGGGTCCGGCCGGTGCCTCGCCCGTCGCCGTCGCCTCGTCGCCCTCCTCGCCGGCGGCCGCGTGCTCGGCCGTGGAGTCCCCGTCACCCACCGCGGCGCCCTCGGGCACCGTGGTCGGCCCGGCGCCCGCAGCGGCGGGCTGCGGGTCCTCGGCCGGCTCTGTCTGGTTGGTCATCGTGCACTCCCTACGCTGTCGCGCCGTGCCGGACGCACGCACGCCGGGCCAACGGGCCCCGACCGTTTCTACCGGTTCATCACGTGCGTCTTCAAGCGCCCACGCGGCGCGGACCCCGATCCGGAGCGGCTCAGGAGACGGCCGTCAGCCGGTCGGCACCGAGGAGGAAGAGGCGGCCCTCGACCGCGACGACGTGGAACGTGTCCTCGGGCAGGGCCCAGCGCCACTCGACGGCCCCGTCGTCGAGCGCGATCGACACGAGCCCCGGTCCCCCGCGGCTGCGCTCGGTGACGTAGATCGACCTCCCGTCCGTGAGGACCGGCCCCGGCCCGTCGTCGTCGAGCTCGACGGCCCAGGCCTCCTCGCCCGTGCGCGCGTCGACGCTGCGGTAGGTCGAGTCCGTCTGGACGACGACGCGCCCGTCCACGCGGGCGACGGCCCGCACGCCGGTCCCCGGCAGGGACCACAGCTCCGAGCCGGTCGCGGCGTCCACCCCGACGATGCTCCCGAACGTGTTCGTGACGAGCACGCCCGGCGCGGAACCGTCGGAGAGCGGCGCCTCGAGGACCCGGCCCTCGACCCGGAAGGCCGGCTCGCCCGCCGCCGTGAACACGGTCGCCGTGCCGCGACCGTACTCGTTGCCCACGTAGCGCCCGTCCTGGAGCCGCACGATCGTCCACACGTCGTCCTCGACCAGGGAGCGCCCGTCCTCGGTGAGCGCGGCCGCGACCCCGGGAGCCAGGACGTCGACGACGCCGCGCCGGACGTCGAGCACGACGTCGCTCCCGCGCCCGAGCCCGTCGTGCTCGAGCGCGCGCTCCCAGCGCACCTCACCGGTCGCGGCGTCCTCGCGCACGAGCGCGACCTCGTCGCCCCGCCACCAGGCGCGCACGACGTCGGCCGCACCGATCGGCACGACGGACAGGCGGCCGGCGGTCTCGACCGTGCGGTCCCCGAGGACCTCTCCTGTCGCCGACCGGACGGTGACCATCCGGGCGACCTGCTCGCGCCACCCCGTCGGGACGGCGCACACCACCACCTCGCGGGCGGGCGCGCCCGGCGCCGGCAGGCAGGTCGCGCGGTCGCCGAGGAACTCGGACCGCCAGAGCACCGACCCGTCCTCGACCGCGTGCCCGGTGAGGCCGCCGTCGACCGTGACGACCGCGCCGACGGCCGGGACGAGCTCCGTCCCCGGCTCCACGGGGACCGTCCAGCGCGGCTCGGGGGGCTCGTCGAGCGGGCGCAGCCCGCCGGGGAGCGCCGTGACGTCGACGGGCCGGGCGTCCTCCATCGAGGCCGTGAACGCCACGGAGCCCGCGAGCGCCGCGGCGACCCCGACGGCGACCCACGGCACCGGGTGCGCGTACCACGCGCGGCGCGGGACGCCCTCCTGGTCGCTACCGCGGGGCGGCACGTGCGGCGTGCCCGTCCCTGCGGGCGGCGCCCCCTCAGGTGGCGACGCGGGACGGGTTTCCTCGCCGTAGGGCCCGCGGGAGGAAGCGTCGGCCGCGCTGCGCCGACCCGTCCGGGCGTGCGGCCGCGCCTGCGGGGCGGTCTCCGGCCCGACGTCGAACACGGCGTCGAAGCGGTCGTCGGTGCGCAGCTCGGGCGGGAGGAGCTCGAAGCTGACGAAGCTCGCCGGTGCCCCGGCACCGTCCGTCGTCGGCTCGTGGGTCGCATGTCCGGCACGAGCCGCCCGGTCCTGCGCGAGCCGACGGCGCCTCACCCGTCCACGATAGGCACGCGGCGACCGGCTTGCCGCGCGAGCGTGCGGGTTCACCCGCGGTGACGGGTCCCCAGGCCCGGGCGACCCGGTCGTCGCCTCAGCACCGGCGCCCGGGAGACCGGGGCGGGCACCGTCCGGCGCCGCTCGTGCGTCAGAGGGTCCAGCCGATGCGGCCCTCCATCGGGCCGCCGCACGCTTCGGAGCCTCCCACGCGGACCATGTCGACGGCTCGCTCGGTCTCGGCCAGGACGCGTCCGGCGTCGTCGAGCGCACGGAGCCCGATCGGGTTCGCCGGGTCGAGGAGCGTGAGGGTCCAGGTGTCACCGACGCGCGACGTCGGGTTCGCGGGTCCTGAGGCGTCAGTCCCCGTCGGCGGCGGTGGCCACCATCCCTCGTCGTCCTCGTCGCGCAGCTGGAGGTGAGCCACTCCCGCGGTGTCGCCCGACAGCACCACCTCGAGGGAGCTGGAGTAGGCGATCGCCGGACAGTCTCGGCTGCCCCCGGAGAGCCGTGAGACCAGGACGGCGACGACGACGAGCGCCCCGACGACGACGGCGGTCGTCCCGACCCAGACCGGCAGGCGCGGGCGCCGACGTCGTGCCCGCCCGGGCTCCTTCCCGACGTGCTGCTCCCCCATGAGCATCCCCTCGCTCGAGTCCTGCCACGCATCATGCCCGAGGCGATGCCCGACTCAGCGGCAGGTCACGAGCGGCGCGCCCTAGATGCCGAGCTGGTAGACGCCCCAGTACGCGAGGATCACGAGCAGGAGCGCAGAGCCTGCCACGACGCACCACAGCATGACGCGCGTCGTCACCCCCCGCGCGACCCGCAGCACACCCGCCCGACCCTCGTCGACGACCTCCGTGCCCGACGCCTCGGCCAGGTCCGCCGCGGCGCGGCGGGTGGCCCGGACCTCGGCAGACCGGTTGATGAGCAGCGCCGCCGCGACGAGCGTGGCGAGGCCGACGAGCCGCACCCCCACCCAGCCGCCCTGGACGACCCACGCGTCCTTCTCGTAGTCGAGCGCGAGCCGGGCGACGGCGACGAGGTAGACGACGAGGGCCGCCGTCGTCCCGACCGCGCCCGCCCCGAGGCCGGCGAGCGGGACGCGGAAGCCGGGCGCGAGCCCGGCGGGCGCGCTCGGGCGCCCGGCGACGCGACGCAGGCGCCGCACGAGCCCGCCGAGGAGCCCGACAACCGGCCCGAGCACGAGCAGACCCACCGCGCCGAGCACGAGCCCGACGAGGAGGTCGCCGTTGCCGAGCCACCGCGGGGTCGGGACGGGTCCCGCGAGGTACTGCTGGTTCGGCTCCGCGCCGGCGACCTGCGGCAGCGCGGTAGCGCTGGCCGGCAGGGACGTGATCCACGCGCCCAGGTCGCGCGGGAAGTCGGGGACGAGCACGTCGTCGATCTTGATCCCGTGGTTCGCGTCCTCGTAGAACCGGACCGTGACGTCGGCGCCGCCGGACGCGGACGACGGGCCGGTCGCGTCGAGGATCTGCTGCGCGCCCTGCTCGACCGGCATCGACGGGTCCGCGGTGCCGTAGACGACGAGGACCGGCTGGGTGAGCCGCTCGAGGAACGGCTCGACGTCGAAGTCGGCGTACTCGAACCCGCCGCCCGGGATCGCCATGCCGACCGCGCGCGGGATCGCCCGGAACACCCCGTGCGGGACGTCGGTGTTGCGCAGGTAGCTGTCGACCGCGAACGCGGCCTGCTGGCGCGGCGGCACGACCGGGGCGGACACGAGCACGGAGAACGCGATCGTCGGGTCCTCGACCGCCATCACGGGCACGATCCACGTGCCCTCCGACTCCCCGTACAGTCCGACCTGGTCCGGGTCGACCCCCGGTCGCGCCCGGAGCAGGTCCACGGAGTGCTCGTAGTCGCGCGCCATGGCCTCGTAGTCACGGTGGCGCGTCGTGTACGTGTCCAGGCGCTTGTCCGGGACGAGCGTCACGACGCCGGCGCTCGCGAGGTCGGCCGCGACGTCGACGAAGGCCTCGGTCGCGAGGCCCGTGCCCGCGCCGTGCACGAACACCACGCCCGGGAGGTCGTCCCCGGCGTCGACGGGCTCGCGCAGGACGCCGCCGACCGTCGCGCCGTCGAGCCGGATCGTCACGTCCGTCTCGCGCACGTCGAACGTGCCGACCGGGGCGGCGCCGCCGGAGGGCTGGCCGCCGATCGTCGTGTCGGGCGTCGCGGGCTCCAGGTGCTCGGTCACGGGCACCGGGTCCCACTGCGGTCCCGTGACCGCACCGACGATCGCGAGGACGATCGCGAGGGCGGCGGTGGTCGCGGCGGTCCGGAAGATCACCGGGGAATCGTACGTCGCGCCCCGGACCCGGGTCCCTGGTGCCGACCCGACGACCGGACGGGGGCTCTCCCCCCGCCCGGTCGTCGGGCGCCTCAGAACCCGAGCCGGTGGAGCTGCTTGGGGTCGCGCTGCCAGTCCTTGGCGACCTTGACGTGCAGGTCGAGGTAGACGCGGGTCCCGAGGAGCGCCTCGATGCCGTGCCGGGCGCGCGTGCCGACCTCGCGCAGGCGCGAGCCGCCCCGGCCGATGACGATCGCCTTCTGCGAGTCGCGCTCGACGAAGAGGTTGACCCGCACGTCGAGCAGCGGCGGGCGGCCCGTGGCCTCGTCCCCGCTGCCCTCGCGGGGCACGATCTCCTCGACCTGGACGGCGAGGGAGTGCGGGAGCTCGTCGCGGACGCCCTCGAGCGCGGCCTCGCGCACGAGCTCCGCGACCATCACGGCCTCGGGCTCGTCCGTGAGCTCCCCGCCGGGGTAGAGCTCGGGGCCCTCGGGCAGGTGCGACACGAGGACGTCGGTGAGGACGTCGACCTGGTACCCGTCCTGCGCCGAGACGGGCACGATGTCCGCCCAGCCGCCCGCGATCTCCCCCAGCCGGTCCACGGCGAGCAGGTGCGCCGCGAGCGTGCCGCGGTCCACGAGGTCCGCCTTCGTCACGACCGCGACCACCGGCGTGCCGCGACGCCCGCGCATGAGCTCGGAGAGCTCGTTCGCGATGAACCGGTCGCCCGGACCGATCTTCTGGTCGGCGGGCAGGCAGAACGCGATGACGTCGACCTCGGTGAGCGTCTCGCGCACGAGGTCGTTGAGGCGCTCGCCGAGCAGCGTGCGGGGCCGGTGGAGTCCCGGGGTGTCGACGAGGACGAGCTGGGCGTCGGGCCGGTGCACGATCCCGCGGATCGTGTGGCGCGTCGTCTGCGGCCGCCCGGACGTGATGGCGACCTTCTGCCCGACGAGCGCGTTGGTCAGGGTCGACTTGCCCGCGTTGGGCCGCCCGACCAGGCAGGCGAATCCGGAGCGGTGCTCGGGGGTGGTCGTGCTCACGGGGTGTCCTTCACGGTCGGGAGGGAGGGTCGGGTGTCGGCCGGGGTCTCCGGCGCGTCGGGGGTCGCGGGCACCGAGGGCGCAGAAGGCGCCGCGGGCAGGGCCGCGTGGGAGACGAGGACGGTCGCGAGCTGCTTGCGCCGGCCCTGGACGCGGTCCCCCTCGATCCGCAGGCCGTGGACGTCCGCCACGGAGCCCGGCAGCGGGACCTTGCCGAGCGCCTTGGCGAGCAGCCCGCCGACGGTGTCCACGTCGTCGTCGTCCAGGTCGAGCCCGAAGAGCTCTCCGAGCTCGTCGACGCCGAGGCGCGCGGGGACGCGCAGCACACCCTCGCCGAGGTCCTCGACCTCGGGCTCTGGACGGTCGTGCTCGTCGGTCAGCTCGCCGACGATCTCCTCGAGCGCGTCCTCGATGGTCACGAGCCCGGCGATGCCGCCGTACTCGTCGACGACCATCGCGATGTGCGACGACGACGCCTGCATCTCGCGCAGGAGGTCGTCCACGGGCTTGGACTCGGGGACGAAGATCGCGGCGCGCGCGACCTCGCCCACGGGCCGCGCGTCCGTGCCCGGGCCGCCCTGGAGGACGCGCACGACGTCCTTGAAGTAGGCGACGCCGACGAGGTCGTCCGCGGACGTGCCCGTCACGGGGATGCGCGAGAACCCGGAGCGCAGGAACAGCGAGAGCGTCTTGCGCAGCGGTGTGTCGCGCCCCGTGGTGATCATGTCCGTGCGCGGGACCATGACCTCGCGCGTCAGCGTGCTCCCGAGCTCGAACACCGAGCGGATGAGCTCGCGCTCCTCGTCCTCGATGACCTCGGACTCGTTGACGCGGTCGACCATGTCCTGCAGCTCGCGCTCGTGCGCACCGGAGTCGGGCGCGGGCGCGAGGCGCGTGAGCCACCGGGTCGCCGCGACGATCCCCGTGAGGAGACCCGACAGGGCGAGGACGACCCGGACGGCGTGCCGTCGACCCAGCGACCGCGGGCTGACGCGCACGACGAGGAGCCCGACGACGACGCTCACCGCGAGCGCGACGAGCAGCACCTGCCACCACGGCTCGAGCCACGCGGCGACCAGCAGCGTGAGGCACGTGATCGCGGCGACCTCGGCGACGACGCGCACGAAGCCGACGGACCGGGCGGTCGCGGCGGGGTCCGCGAGCAGGGCGAGCGCGCGACGCCCCGAGGGTCGCGGCGTCGTCGTCAGGTCGTCGCCGAGAGCGGCCTCGCCCACCGCCGCGCGCGTCACGCGCAGCACCGCCGCCTCACCGGCGCTCAGCGCGGCGGCGAGCACGACCGTGAGGACGGTCAGGACCGCCAGGAGCGCGACGGGTTCGCCGCTCACCGGCCGGCGAGGAAGGTCAGGAGCAGCTTGCGCTGCAGCGCGAACATCTCCTTCTCCTCCTCCGGCTCGGCGTGGTCGTAGCCGAGCAGGTGCAGGATGCCGTGCGTCGTGAGCAGCAGCATCTCCTCCGCGGTCGAGTGCCCGGCGGTGACCGCCTGCTGCGCGGCGACCTCCGGGCACAGGACGACGTCGCCGAGCTGGCCGGGGCCGGACACCTCGCCGTCGCGGCCGGGCCGCAGCTCGTCCATGGGGAAGGAGAGCACGTCGGTCGGGCCGGGCTCGTCCATCCAGCGCACGTGCAGCTCGGTCATGACGTCCGTGTCGACGAAGAGGATCGACAGCTCGCTCTGCGGGTGCACGCGCATCGCGTCGAGCACGTAGCGCGCGAGCGCCGCGAACTCGGCCTCGTCGACCTCGGTCTCGGTCTCGTTGTTGACCTCGATGCTCACGCGTCGTCCCTCGTCCGTCGGTCCTTGCCCGCGGGGCGTCCGCGGCGCTCGTCGTCACGGCGGCGCGGTCCGCCGTCGCTCCCTCGCCGGGTCCCGGTGCCCGCCGCGTGCCCGGACGCGACGTCCCACCGCGCGTACGCGTCGATGATCTCGCTCACGAGCCGGTGGCGCACCACGTCCGACGAGGTGAGGCGGCAGAACTCGACGTCGTCCACGCCCGTGAGGACGTCCTCGATGACCCGCAGGCCGGACTGGGTGCCGCCCGGCAGGTCGACCTGCGTCGCGTCGCCCGTGATGACCATGCGCGACCCGAAGCCGAGGCGCGTGAGGAACATCTTCATCTGCTCGGTCGTCGTGTTCTGCGCCTCGTCGAGGATGATGAACGAGTCGTTGAGGCTGCGGCCGCGCATGAAGGCCAGCGGGGCGACCTCGATCGTCCCGGCCTCGATGAGCTTGGGGATCGAGTCCGGGTCGATCATGTCGTGCAGCGCGTCGTACAGCGGGCGCAGGTACGGGTCGATCTTCTCCGTGAGCGAGCCGGGCAGGAACCCGAGCCGCTCCCCCGCCTCGACCGCCGGGCGCGTGAGGATGATCCGGTTGACCTGCTTGGACTG
>JAQSXO010000077.1 GCA_029256625.1 Cellulosimicrobium sp.
GCGCAGCAGCGAGCTCCACACGACGAACTTCACGCGGCCCCAGCCGAGGTCGCGCGTGCGCTCGAACAGGTAGCCGACCGCGATGACCTCCTCGAGCAGGCCGTTCTGCAGCGCGGCGAGGATCAGCACGGGCACGGTCCACCACGCCGCGTTGAGCGCCGACGCCTGGACCTCGACCGTGATGCCGAGCAGGCGCCCGAGCGCGTAGAAGCCCAGCCCGGGGACGCCGATCGCGGCGGCGAGCGCGAACCCCCAGCCGACGTCCCTGAGCGGCCGCGACCCGTCGAGCCCGATCGCCCGGACGGCCGAGCGCCCGCGCGCGCTGAGCAGGTACAGCGCGAGCGCGACGGGCAGCACCGCGAAGAAGATGCCGACGAGCTGGTACGTGAGGTCGAGGTAGGGGCGCGCGGACTGGCTGACGTTGAGGCTCGCCGACTGGTCGCGCAGGGGCGTCCCGGCGGTGAGCCGCGCGACGATGTTGATGATCGCGTAGACCGCCGACTTGCCCAGGCTCAGGCCGAGGACGATCCAGATCTCCGCGCCGATGCGCCGTCGCGTCGCACGGTCGGGGCGCGCGGGAGCGGCGGCGTCGGCCACCGGTGCGGCCGCCGTCGGGCCGGGCGCGGGCAGCGGCTCCGGCGCGGTCGCGGAGGTCGAGGCGGTCAGGTCGGGCACCGTCCGGTTATAGCACCGGTCGCCGGGAGCAGCCTCGACGTCGCCTGGATGCCCGCTGTCCGCCGAGCACGAGTCGGCTCGGTGCGGCGGGTCAGGTGCCGCGCGGGCGGCCGGGGCCGCGGGGCGGGCGGACGTCGCGGGGGAGGCGGCCGACGTCGTCGAGCGCGCGGCGCAGCAGCATCTCGATCTGCGCGTTGACGCTGCGCAGGTCGTCGCCGGCCCAGCGGGCGAGCGCGTCGTGGACGGCGGGGTCGAGGCGCAGCAGCACGGACTTGCGCTGCGGGCGCCGCGCCCGGCCCGCGCCCGACGACGGCTGCGCACCCTCTGCGGGCGCGTCTCCCTCCGGCGCCACGCGCGGGTCGTCCGCGGGCACGCCGGGGCCCGACGACGGCTGCTCGCCGTCGCCGGGCACGTCCGGGCTGCGGGGGGTCACTGGTAGAGCGACCCCGTGTTGACGACGGGCGTCACGCGGCTGTCGCCGCACAGCACGACGAGCAGGTTGGAGACCATGGTCGCGCGGCGCTCGTCGTCGAGCGTGACGATGTCCTCGGCCTCGAGGCGCGAGAGCGCGTCCTCGACCATGGACACCGCGCCCTCGACGATCCGCGACCGGGCGGCGATGATCGCGCCGGCCTGCTGGCGCTGGAGCATCGCCTGGGCGATCTCGGGCGCGTAGGCGAGGTTGGAGATGCGCGCCTCGATGACCTCGACGCCCGCCACGACCACGCGCGCCGCGACCTCGGTGGCGATCTCCGCCGACACGACCTCGGTGGCCCCGCGCAGCGACTGCTCGCCGGCCTCGGCGTCGTCGTAGGGGTGCGACATCGCGACGTGGCGCAGCGCCGACTCCGCCTGGACGCGGACGAAGTCGGTGTAGTCCTCGACGGCGAAGCTCGCCTTCGCGGTGTCCGCGACCTGCCAGACGACGATCGCGGCGATGTTGATCGGGTTGCCGTCGGCGTCGTTGACCTTGAGCTCGCTCGTCTCGAAGTTGCGCACGCGGACCGACACGCGCTTGCGCGTCGAGAACGGCACGGTCGCGACGAGGCCGGTGCGCCGGATGGTCCCGAGGTAGCGGCCGAAGAACTGGACGACGAGCGTCTGCCCGGGGTTGATGACCTTGACCATCGTGAGCAGGAAGAGGCCGAGCAGGATCGCGACCACGCCGAGCACGGCGCCCACCGGGGTGGCGGTCGCGAACAGCGGGATCGACCCGCCGAGGAACAGGAGGACGAGGAGGATCACCAGGCCGCCCCCGCCCGCGCCGAGCGACCACGCGGGCTGCTCGGTGACGTCGACCCGCGTGCCGTCGTGGCCGACGGGACGCCCGGTCGGCTCGCCGCCGACGGACTCCTGCGGGGGTGCTGCGCTCTCGGTCACGGGGCCCGTCCTCTCCTGCGGCCGGTGGCCGCGCACGTCGTGTATAGCAAAGTGATATCACAATAAGCGGGACCGTGACCATCCGTGGCCGTCAGGGGTTGCGCGTGGTCCCGGCGGCGTGGCAGGCTACAAACAGGTTTGCAGCGCAAAGTAGTTTCTCGATCAACGGAGACGACCATGAGCACCGACGACGGCGACGCCGACCGCGCCGGGACCGACGAGCCGGGAGAGCGCGCGCTCGACGTCGCCGAGACGCTCCGCGTGATCCGCGAGCAGCAGGCCCACGCACGCGACGCGACCGAGCCTGACACGCGGCTGCTGTGCCTCGCGTGGGGGGTCGCGTGGTTCGTCGGGTACCTGTGCCTGTGGGTGAGCGCCGTGCGCGTCGCCGACGGCGCGGACGTCGTGCGGCTCCGGTCGGGAGCCGGTCAGGTGGTCGGGGCCCAGCCCGAGCCGTGGGCCTTCTGGGTCTTCTTCAGCCTCATCGCGGCCGCGACCGTCTTCACGATCGTCCACAGCGTGACGCGCACCGCCGGGACCCGCGGCGTCAGCGCCCGGACCGGGGCGATGTACGGGTGGTCGTGGATGCTCGGCTTCGTCTGCTACGGGTTCGTGCTCGGCGGGCTGGCTCGCGCGGGCGCGTCCACGGAGGTCATGGCGCTCGCGAGCAACGCGTTCGCCTGCATCGTCGTCGGTCTCCTGTACCTCGGCGGTGCCGTCGCGTTCGACTCCCGGGGGCTGTTCGTCCTCGGGGTGTGGATCCTCGTCACGGCGGCCGCGGCGACCTTCGCGGGGCTGCCGTTCACGTACCTCGTCATGGCGCTCGCGGGGGGCGGCGGGTTCCTCGTGATGGCCGGGGTCGAGCACGTCCTGCGCGTGCGACGGCGGCGTCCCGGGCCCGGCCCGGCGCTCGCCGGGGGGAGGGGGCCGGTCGATGCCTGAGACGGAGCTCGACCCCGTCATCCACGCGCCCGCGCGCCTGCGCGTCGTCGCGACGCTCGCGGCCCTCGCGAGCGGGGACGAGCTGTCCTTCCCCAAGCTCCAGAAGCTGCTGGGGATGACGGCGGGGAACCTCTCCACCCACCTGCGCAAGCTCGAGGACGCGGGCTACGTCCGCGTCACCAAGACGCACGAGGGTCGCACGCCCGCGACCTACCTCGCCCTCACGACCCGCGGACGCGTGGCCTTCGAGGACTACACCGCCGCACTGAACACCCTCCTGAGAGGAGCTGGAGCATGAGCGCCCAGCGCACGAGCCCCACCCGGGCCACCCGGCCCGACGCCGCGCCGTCGGCGACCGACCCCGCCCGACCGGTCGTCGCCGCCGACCACGTGACGCGCCGCTTCGGCACGGTCGTCGCGCTCGACGACGTGTCCCTGACCGTGGGGGCGGGCGAGCTCGTCGGCCTGCTCGGCCCCAACGGCGCCGGCAAGTCGACGCTGCTCTCGCTGGTCAGCGGGCAGCGCCGGCCCGACGCCGGGACGGTCCGCCTTCTGGGCGGCGACCCGCGCGACGCGCGCAGCCGCGTCGGCCTGGGCCTCACCCCGCAGGAGACGGGCCTGCCCGCGACGCTCAAGGTCCGTGAGGTCGTCGACTTCGTCGCCGGCCACTACCCCGACCCCGTCCCGACGGCGGAGCTGCTCGACCAGTTCGGGCTCACCGAGCTCGCGGGCCGCCAGACGGGCGCGATGTCCGGCGGCCAGAAGCGCCGCCTCGCCGTGGCGCTGTCGCTCGTGGGCCGGCCGCGCGTCGTGCTCCTCGACGAGCCGACGACGGGCCTCGACGTGAGCGCCCGCCAGGCCCTGTGGGACGCGATCCGCGCGTACCACGCGGGCGGCGGCACCGTCCTCCTGACGAGCCACTACCTCGAGGAGGTGCAGGCGCTCGCGGAGCGCGTCGTGGTGATCGACCAGGGCGTGGTCAAGGCCGACGACTCGCTCGACGCGATCCTGCGGCGCGTGTCGCTGCGGCGCGTCGTCGTCGGGTCGGCCGCCGACCTGCGCGACCGCCCCGGCGTCGTGCGGTCCGACCGTCTCGGGGACGGCCGCCAGGAGCTCTACACGCCCGACGCCGACGCGCTCGTCCGCGAGCTCGTCACCTCGGGCGTCGACTTCCACGACCTCGAGATCCGGGGCGCGAGCCTCGAGGAGGCGTTCGAGCAGATGGTCGCGCGCGACGCGGCCCCGACGACGGAGGCGCGAGCACGATGACCACCACGACACTCCCGGGCGGAGCGCCCGCCGCGGCCCTTCCCGGGCCGCTGCGCCTCACCTGGCTGCACCTCAAGTACCAGTTCCTCGAGACGGTGCGCGTGCCCGTCGCGGTGCTGGGCAACCTGCTGTTCCCCGCGCTCGCGATGTTCTTCTTCGTCGTGCCGCAGAAGGCCGTGGCGCAGGACCCGGTCGCGGCGACCACGGCCGTCGCCTCGCTCGGCCTGTTCGCGATCTGCTCCGCGAGCCTGTTCACGTACGGGCTCGGTGTCGCGGAGGACCGGCAGCTCCCGTTCGACCCGTTCGTGCGCTCGCTCCCGGCGGGCCCGGCGCCGCGCATGGCGGCACGCGTGCTCAACGGCGGTATCTTCTCGCTGTTCGGGCTCGTGCCGCTCATCCTCATCGGCTGGCTGTTCACCGACGCGAGCGTGACGTGGGGCCAGCTCCTCGCGGGCGTCGGGACGGTGCTGCTCGTGTCCGTGCCGTTCGTGCTGCTGGGCATGGCGATCGGCTACTCGCTGTCCGCGAAGGCCGCGCTCCCGGTGGTCCAGGTCATCCTCTTCCCGCTCGCGTTCGCCGGCGGCCTGTTCCTCCCGCCGTTCCTCTTCCCGCCGTGGCTGGACGCGATCTCGATGGCCACGCCGACGCGCGCGGGCCGTGACCTGCTCGTCCAGGCGCTCACCGGCGAGCCGGCGTACGCGGGAGCGTGGTTCGTGCTCCTCGGCTGGACGGTCGTGTTCGCCGCCCTCGCGGTCGGTGCCTACCGCCGCGACGAGGGCCGCCGCTTCCGCTGAGCCGGCCCCCGCGGGGCGCCCCCCCGTACGGCGCCGAACACGACCTGAGGGTCGTTATCCCCGGGATAGCGACCCTCAGGTCGTGTTCGGCGGCGGGTGGTGTCGTGCTCGGCAGCCGGTGAGGCCCGTCCGTGTGGGGGCGCGCCCGGGGGTCAGGTGGCGCGGCGCAGCCGCAGCGAGTTCCCGACGACGAGCACCGAGCTCGCGGCCATCGCCGCCCCCGCGATCATCGGGTTGAGCAGGCCCGCCGCCGCGAGCGGGATCGCCGCGACGTTGTACGCGAACGCCCAGAAGAGGTTCTGCTGGATGACCCGCAGCGTCCGGCGCGAGAGCCGGATGGCCGTCGCGGCGCTGCGCAGGTCGCCGCGCACGAGCGTGAGGTCGCTCGCCTCGATCGCGACGTCCGTCCCGGTCCCCATCGCGAGCCCGAGGTCCGCGGTCGCCAGAGCGGCCGCGTCGTTCACGCCGTCGCCGACCATCGCGACGACGCGCCCCTCGTTCTGGAGCCGCGCGACGACGTCGACCTTCTGGTCGGGGAGCACGCGCGCGACCACGTCCGACTCCGCGATCCCGACGGCGCGCGCCGCCTCGCGGGCCGCGCCCTCGCCGTCGCCCGTGAGCAGGTAGGGGCGCAGGCCGAGGTCCTTCAGCTCGGCGACGGCCTCGGCCGACGTCGGCTTCACCGGGTCGCGCAGCACGAGCACCGCGCGCGCCCGGCCGTCCCACGCGACGACGACGGCGCTCGCCCCCGTCGCCTCGGCGGCGGCGAACGCATCGTCGAGCCCGGGGTCGCTCGCGACGCCCTCGCGCGCAAGCCACGACGGCTGCCCGACGAGCACGCGCCGCGCCGTGAGCCCTCCGCCCGCGCCGAGGGAGAGGCCGGAGTGCGCGGTGCGGACGACGGCCTCGACCCCGCCGCCGGGGGCGCTGCGGAAGTCGAACGCCTGGAGCGAGCCGATCACGACGCCGTCGGCCCCGACCGACGCGCCCTCGCCGGTCGACGCCGGGCCCGCCGGCACGGCGCGCGCCGCCGCGGCGATCGCCCGGGCGATCGGGTGCTCGCTCAGCGCCTCGACCGCACCCGCGTGCCGCAGGGCGTCGCGCGCGTCGTCGACCTCCCGGCGCGGCCTCTCCGCACCTCGCACCGGGGTGCCGTGCTCCGCCGGCAGCGCGTCGAGCGGGACGCGCCCCGACGCCGTCACGACCGACTCGAGCGCCATCGCGCCCTGGGTGACGGTCCCCGTCTTGTCGAGCACGACGGTGTCCACGCGCCGCGTCGACTCCAGGATCTCCGGGCCCTTGATGAGCACGCCGAGCTGCGCGCCGCGGCCGGTGCCGACGAGCAGGGCCGTCGGCGTCGCCAGACCCAGGGCGCACGGGCACGCGATGATGAGCACCGCGACGGCGGCCGTGAACGCGAGCTGCGTGCCCGCCCCGGCGAGCAGCCAGCCCACGAGCGTCGCGACCGCGAGCCCCAGCACGACCGGCACGAACACCGCCGAGATCCGGTCCGCGAGCCGCTGCACCGGCGCCTTGCCCGTCTGCGCCTGCGTGACGAGCCGACCGATCTGCGCGAGCGTCGTCTCCTCGCCCACGCGCGTCGCGCGCACCAGCAGCGCGCCCGCCGCGTTGACCGTCGCGCCCGTCACGTCGTCGCCCGGCCCGACGTCGACCGGCACGGGCTCGCCCGTGAGCAGCGACGTGTCGACCGCGCTCGACCCCTCCAGCACCACGCCGTCCGTCGCGACCTTCTCGCCCGGTCGCACGACGAACACGTCGCCCACCGCGAGGTCCGCGACCGGGACGCGCTCGGTGACCCGCGCGCCGTCGGCGCCCGTGCGGGGAGAGCCGTCCGGCCCGAGGACCACCCGCTCCGCGTCCTTCGCGCCGAGCTCGAGCAGCGACCGCAGCGCGTCGCCCGCGCGGCGCTTCGAGCGGTGCTCCGCGTACCGGCCGGCGAGGAGGAACGTCGTGACGACGGCCGCGACCTCGAAGTACAGCTCGGGTGTCCCACCCGAACCAGCACCGTGGTCGCGGGACGGGATCAGCGTCGGCTGCATCCGCATCCCGAGCTCGCCCGCGCCCCCGAGCAGCAGCGCCCACAGCGACCACAGCGTCGCCGCGACGACCCCGAGCGAGACCAGCGTGTCCATCGTCGACGCCCCGTGCCGCGCCGCGCGGAACGCCGCCGCGTGGAACGGCCACGCGCCCCACGTGACGACCGGCAGCGCGAGCGCCGCGACGGCCCACTGCCACCCCGTGAACTGCAGCGCGGGGATCATCGAGACCGCGACCACCGGCACCGTCAGCACCGCCGCGACGCGCAGGCGCTGCAGCAGCACGGCGCCTCGGTCGGGTCCGGCGGCGGGGTGGCCGTCGGGTCGCGGGCCGGGTCCGGCGGCCGTCTCGCCCTCTCGCGTGGCCTGCGGGGTCGACGGCTGCTCGGTCGGCTCTGCGGCCGTCTCGCCTCGGTCGGCCGAGGTAGAACCGTGGTCCCCCGAGGTAGAGCCGTGGTCCCGCGAGGTAGAGCCGTGGTCCCGCGAGGTAGAGCCGTGGTCCCGCGAGGGAGAACCCTGGTCGGTGGGGGCGTGGTCGCGGCGGGTGGTGACGCGGGCGGTGTAGCCGGCCCTCTCGACGGCGGCGACGAGGTCGGCGTCGGTGACGTCGGACGCGAGGACGACGTGCGCGCTCTCGAGCGGGAGGTTGACGGTGGCCGTGACGCCGTCGACGCGGTTGAGCCGCTTCTCGACGCGCGCGACGCAGGACGCGCACGTCATGCCCTCGATCGCGAGGTCGACCTCGGCGAACGGTCGGCCGTCGACGTCGCTCGCCGGGGCGGCGGTCGTCGGGGTGGGCGTGGGCTGGGCGGTCATGCGGGTGACTCCTCGACGGGTGCTCGGGTGGAGGTCACCGACGGCGGTCCGGGGTGGTGGACGTCGCGGCGTGCGCGCCCGTGCTGGTGCGGACGGGCGGCGCGGGGCGCGCGTCGCGGTGGCGACGGTCGGCCCGTGGGGTGGTGCCCGACGGCGGAGGCGGCCTCGCGCGGGCGAGGCGCCCCCGGCGTCGGGCACCGGCGGAAGGCCGGTCAGGCGCGGGGCGGGACCTGGAGGTCGTAGGTCTTCGTGGCCGGGGCGGCGTCGTCGCCCGTGGACGTGCTCGGGGCGGTGCCGCAGCCGCACGCGCACGAGTGCGCCTCCTGCTTCTCGGCGGCCTGCTCGGCGTACTGGGCGGCCAGCGCGTCCTCCTGGACCTCGAGCGAGGCGACCTCGTAGCCGGCCTCGTCCACGGCCTCGCGCAGCGCGGCCTCGTCGAGCGGGTCGTCGGAGAAGACCGTGACCTCGGACGCGCCGCCCACGCGCAGCTCGACGCTCACGTTCTCGACGCCGGCGACGGCCTCGAGGTCCTTGGTGACGTGCGCGACGCAGTTGCCGCAGGTCATGCCGGTGACGCCCAGGGTGGTGACGGTGCTCATGGTGCTCCTCGGTGGTGGGGGTGGGTCAGCTGCGGACGAGGCGGGCGATGGCGTCGGCGGCCTCCTTGACCTTGGCCGCGCCCTCCTGCTCGGACTGGCGGGCCGCGTCGACGACGCAGTGGCCGAGGTGGTCCTCGACGAGGCCGATGCTCACGGCCTGGAGCGCCTTCGTGACGGCGGAGACCTGCGTGAGGATGTCGATGCAGTAGACGTCCTCGTCGATCATGCGGGCGATGCCGCGCACCTGGCCCTCGATGCGGCGCATGCGCTTGAGGTACGCCTCCTTGTCGGACGCGTAGCCGTGCGGACCGGTGTGGCCCGCGTGCTCGTGCTCGACGGCCGGGGCCTCGGTGGTGTCGGTCATGCTCTCCTCCTCGTCCAGGGCGCGGTGCCGCGTCCGCGGCGGGTCGATCGCGTCTCGATACCCCATCAGGGTACCGGAAAGATACCCCCCATGGGTACGCGCTCCGCCCTGACCGCTCGGCCGGCTCCCGGCGGGCGTGACACCTGTCATGCCGCGGGCGTGACGGGCGCACGCGCTCCGGTGAGGGGACGCACTGCCGGTGCGGCGTCCGCGCCAGGAGGCTGGAGACACCACCCACGAGAGGCGCACACCCATGTCCGACATCGTCACCGGGCTCCAGGAGCTCACCCAGGATCTTCCGCCCCTGCTCCGCTGGGTCGGCGTCCTCGTCGCCGGCGCGATCCCCTACGTCGAGGCCGAGGGGGCCGCGGTCCTGGGGGTGGTCGCGGGGGTGAACCCCGTCGTCGCGATCCTCGCCGCCGTCGTGGGCAACGCGATCGCCCTGGCGGTCGTCGTCTGGCTCATCGGGGCCGCACGCTCGGGCGTCACGCGCGGGCGCGCCGCCGAGAGGTCGCCCAAGCGGCAGCGGATGCGCAAGGTCTTCGACCGCTACGGCGTGCCGGGCGTCAGCCTCCTCGGTCCCCTGCTGCTGCCGAGCCACGTCACCGCGGCGGCGATGGTCGGGTTCGGCGCACCGCGCGCCCGCGTCTTCGCGTGGGGCGTCGTCGCGGTGACGGCCTGGGCCGTCGTGCTCGGCGTCGTGGTGCACCTCGGCGTGAGCGCGGCCGTCGCCTGACGGGCTGCGCGACCCTGCCCGACGGCGGCCCGCGGGCCGGTCGGAGCAGCCCGGGTCACGGTGCTGTCACGGCCCCATCACGATTCGGAACTCGGCGCGCGGGGCCCCGGACGCGCCCCTAACCTCCCAAGCATGGGCAGGGGGGCGGGGACAGGACGGGCGGTCCGCGCGGCGGCGGTCGCGCTCGCGCTGGCGGGCGGGGCGGTCGTCGTGGCGCCGCCCGCCGTCGCGTGCGCGTGCGGCGGGCTCGTCGACGGACCCGCCTACGACACCTCGGTCTCGCAGGAGACGGCCGTGCTCCAGTGGGACGGGACGACCGAGACCATGCTTCTGGAGCTCGACGCGCTGTCGAACGCGCCGGAGGTCGGGCTGCTGCTGCCGACACCCGCGCCGGCCGAGGTCGCGCTCGCCGACCCGGAGGTCTTCCGGGAGCTCGACGACCTCACGCAGCCCCGCGCCGTCGTC
>JAQSXO010000553.1 GCA_029256625.1 Cellulosimicrobium sp.
GTCGCGAGCACCTCGAGCGGTGCGCGGAGCGGCGACACCGTGGGCAGGGCGCGCACGGCCTCGTCGGTCGTGTACTGGTCCCAGTACCACTGCATGCCGGCGCGGGTGAGGAAGTAGCCCTCGGCGAACTCCTCGTACGAGCCGGTGTCGAACGCGGCGTTCGTCACCGGGTAGAAGGCGACGAGCTTGACGAACTCGACGTCCCCGCGCTCGGCGGCGAGGAGCGCCAGGGCGATCGCCATGTTGCCACCCACCGAGTCACCCGAGACCGCGAAGCGCGAGGCGTCCAACCCCTTCTCGCCGCCCTCCTCGACGACCCACCGGGCCGCAGCGTACGACTGCTCGAGCGCGACCGGGTGGCCGACCTCGGGGGAGCGGTCGTACTCCGGGAACACGACGGCGGCGTTCGACCCGATGGCGAGGTCGCGCACCAGGCGGTCGTGGGTGTGGGCGTCGCCGAAGACCCAGCCGGCACCGTGCACGTACAGGATCACGGGCAGGTTCGCGGTGGTGCCGGCTGGCTTGACCAGGCGGATCTTCACGGTGCCGGTGGGACCGCCCTCGATCTCCAGCCACTCCTCGTCGACCTCGGGCTTGAAGATGGGGGAGTCCTGCACGGAGTCGACCGCCTTGCGTCCCTCGGCGGGCGGCAGGTCGTTCAGGAACGGCGGGTTCGACGTCGCGTCGACGAACTCCTGGGCGGCGGGCTCCAGGGCGATGTGCTTCGGGTTTCCGGTCATGGTGGGCTCCTCGTGGATCGCTGGTGACGGATGGTGCGTGGCGTGCTCCACGCTGACAGGAGGCCCGTCCCGGCAGCATCCGTCAGGTGACGTATCCGGAACCCAGCGTCCAGAGCCGCTCCGCGTCACGCCGGTGCCGTCGTCGAGCACGGGCGACTCCTGGTTGTCCTCGAAGTACCGCCCGGTCACGCCGGCGACCAGCGGGGAGGCGACCAGCAGTGCCGACGTCGCCGCGCCCTGCGCCGGGGTCTTGAAGAACGGCTGCTCGATCCGGTTGCCGTCGTCGTCGAGTGCGCCCATCGCCCGGAGTGTCGCGTCGTCGAGGTGGCGCTGCAGCCGGGTCGTGATCCAGCCGGGCATCACCGCGTTCGCGGTGACGCCGTGCTCCGCCCAGCGGTCCGCGACGCCCACCGCGAGGAGCACGTCGGCCGTCTTCGACTGCGCGTAGGCGGCCCACCGGTCGTAAGGACGCACGGCGAAGTGCGGGTCCTCGAAGTGGAACGGGGAGCGCAGGTGCGCGGTCGAGCTCACCGTCACCACCCGGGCGGACCCGGCGGCGAACAGGTGCTCCCGCAGCCCGAGCAGCAGGGCGAAGTGGCCGAGGTGGTTCGTCGCGAGCTGCATCTCCCAACCCGATGCGGCGAGTTGCTTCTCGGGCAGGGCCATCACGCCGGCGTTGGCGACCACCCCGTCGACCGTGCCCTGCCACGCGTCGGTGAAGCGGCGCACGGAACCGAGGTCGCTGAGGTCGAGCGCACGCGGCACGACCCGGCCACGGGCCTCCAGGTCGGCGAACGCCGCGTCCGCGCGGACCGTGTCGCGCACCCCGACGACGACCTCGGCTCCGGCGCCGGCGAGGGCGCGGGCGGTCTCCGCACCGATGCCGGAGGCGCCGCCGGTCACCAGGTACCGGCGGCCGTGCAGGTCCACGTCGGCGAGGACGTCGGCCGCGGTGGCGGACGCGGAGAAGGGGGTGCGGACGGGGTCAGACATCGTCGCGCTCCGTCCGTACCGTGGCGAGCCGCTCGAGGATCCGGGCCAGCTGCTGCGGCATGTCGCCGGGCTTCCGGGCGGTGACGAACTGGCCGTCCTCGACGACCGGCTCGTCGATCCAGGTGCCGCCGGCCGCACGGACCTCGTCGGCGACCTCGTGCCAGGACGTCAGGCTGCGTCCGTCGACCAGCCCTGCGGAGGCCAGGACCTGGGGTCCGTGGCACACGGCACCGATGAGTCGGCCCGTGGCGGCGAAGTCCCGGAGGAACGCCAGGGCCTCGGGGACGGTCCGGACCTCGGCCGGGGCCAGGCCGCCGGGGATGAAGACCGCGTCGTAGTGCTCGGCGGTGGCGTCCGCGACGCGCTGCAGCCCGGTCCGCAGGGACAGGCCGACGTACCCGGTGACGGTCCCGCCGTCGGGCGTCAGGACGTCGACGTCGTAGCCGGCCTCGACGAACCGGTAGTAGGGGTAGAAGAACTCGACGTCCTCGACGCGGTCCGCCGTGACGATCGCGATGCGGCCGATGGGCGGTCGGTCGGCGCGGATCGCGGCACGGTTGTCGGTGACGCGGGGGTCGGTGGTGGTGGGCACGGTGGTCACTCCTTCGGTTCCGAGGTCGTTGCCTCGGCTTTGTTTGACAAGCATCAAACCATTGAGATCATTCCTGATAGGTTTGATGCATGTCAAACGAAGAGCCGAAGGTCGGGCACGATCCCTTCCCGCTGCCCGACGTCGACGACCTCGAACTCGTTCGGGTCCTCCGGGCGGCCGGTGACCCCGCGCGACTCGTGATCATCGAGCGACTGTCGGACGGCGACTACCACCCGTGCAACCTCACTGACTACCGGCTCGACATCCACAAGACGACGCTCTCGCACCACTTCAAGGTGCTGCGCGAGTCCGGACTGACCCGGACCCGTGTGACGGGACGCGAGCACGCCGTGCAGCTGCGCCGGGACGCGCTCGACGCGCGCTGGCCCGGGCTGCTCGACACCCTCGTCGCGGCTGCGGTGCGGGACGACCCCGATGCGCAGGCGGCGCCCGGGGTGTCGGCCGCGGGCTAGCGGCGAGTCGCTGCCGCCAGTGCGGCGGTCATGCCGGCCCGGTCGTGCCGCACGCCGTACGCCGGCTGGTCGCGTTCGTACCGCC
>JAQSXO010000078.1 GCA_029256625.1 Cellulosimicrobium sp.
CAGGAACGTCACGCGTACCCCGGGCGGCGTGACGAGGTCGCGCGCGTCGCCCACGTGGGGCACCTCGACGTAGACCTCGCCCCACGCGTCGGCGGGCAGATCCTCGCAGATCGCGGCGATCGCGGGCAGCGCGGTCTCGTCACCCGCGAGCAGGAGCGCGTGCGGGCGGGTCGGCGGACGGAACTCGATGCCGCCGGCGGGGCCGTCGAACGTCGCGTCCGGGCCGAGCAGGACGAGCGGGGTGCCGACCTCGGCGGCGAGCGCCCAGCGCGAGGCGGGGCCGGCATCGCCGTGCAGCACGACGTCCACGTCGACCTCGCGCGCCTCGGGGCGCACCGCGACGGTCGTGTACGTGCGCAGCGGGTTGCGGCGCGCCTCGGGCTGGTCACGCCACGCGGTGTACCAGGAGTCGGCGTCGCGCACGAGGTGCTCATAGCCGCCGTCGGGCGCGGGGAGGACGAACTTGATCCGCACGTCGAGGCCCGGGTCCCCGAAGAGGTCGAGCTCAGGCCCGGTGAACGTGAACCGGCGGAAGCTGGGCGAGAGCTGCTCGACCCGCGCGACCTCGACGTCGAAGAAGCGCCACGGCGCGGTCGCCCGGGCGACGGGACGACGGGCTCGGGTGCGGGGTGCGACGACGGTCTGGCTCACACAGGTGAGGCTAACCTACGCACCCTCGGCGGGGTCAACCCGTCCGGGACGCGGACCGGGCCCGGGCACCGTGAGACGCGTCACGCTCCGCGGCCGCGGCTGCGCCACAGCAGGTAGACGAAGTACGGCGCGCCGAGGAGGGCCGTGCCGAGTCCCGCGGGGATCTGCTCCGGAGCGATGACGACGCGGCCGAGCGTGTCCGCGACGGACACCAGGAGCGCGCCGAGCAGCATCGCGACGGGGACGACCCGGCCGTGCCGTGCACCGACCAGCGCCCGCGCGGCGTGCGGCGCGACGAGGCCCACGAACGCGAGCGCCCCGATGGCGCACACGGCGGCGGCCGTGAGCAGCGCCGCGGCCGTGAGCAGCAGCAGGCGCGTGCGGTCGAGCGCGACGCCGAGGACGCGCGGGGTGTCGTCGTCGAGCGCCAGCACGTCGAGGTCGCGACGGTAGACCGCGGCCAGCGGCGTGAGCACGAGCAGCGCGAGCGCGACGGGGATGAGCTGCTCGAGCGTGCGCCCGTACGTGGAGCCGGAGAGCCACGTGAGCGCGAGGTTCACGTCCCACGGCGCGACGACGACCACGAGGAGCGTGATGAGCGCCATCACCCCGGCCTGGGCGCCGATGCCGATGAGCACGAGCCGGTCCGAGCTGAGCCCGCCGCGGTAGGAGAGCCCGTAGACGAGACCGAACACGGCGAACGCCCCGGCCGCCGCCGCGGCGGACATGGGCCAGATCCCGACGCCGGGGACGAGGAGGATCATCGTCACGGCCCCGAGCCCGGCGCCCGACGTCACGCCGAGCAGGCTGGGCTCGGCGAGCGGGTTGCGGCACACGGCCTGCACGATCGTCCCGGCGAGCGCGAGCGCCGCGCCGGCCAGGAGCGCGGCGAGCACGCGCGGGAAGCGCTGGTCGAGGACGAACGTCACGTGCCGCCCGGCGACCCCGTCCCACCAGTTGGCGACGTCGCCCAGCAGCACGACCCGGTCGCCGAGCAGCAGGCCCGCGACCGTGGCCGCGGCGACGGCGAGCGACAGGACGGCGACGACGACGAGCACGCCGCGCCGCGAGCGCGGGCGGGACAGCGACCCGTGCGCCCCGCGCGACGACGCCGGCCCGGAGTCGCGCAGGCGCCGCGCGAGCCAGATGAGCAGGACCGCGCCGAGGACGGTCGTCACGATGCCGGTCGGCACGGCGATGGACAGCATGCCCGGCAGCAGCAGGCGGAGCAGCACGTCGGCGCCGAGGACGACGACCACGCCGACGATCGCCGCGAACGGCAGGAGCAGCACGTGCCGCCCGAGCCCGGGCACCCGGCGCGCGACGAGCCGCGCCACGACCGGTGCGGCGAGGCCGACGAACCCGACCGGTCCCGCGACCGTCACCGCGATCGACGCGAGGAGCACCGCGACGAGGACGGACAGGACGCGCGTGCGGCGCACGTCGACGCCGAGGACGGTCGCGGCGTCGTCCCCGAGACCGAGGAGGTCGAGGCGGCGCGAGAGGAGGAGCGCGGCGAGGACGCCGACCACGACGACGGGCGTCGCCATCGAGACCGTGCGCGTGCCCGACTGGACGATGGACCCGCTCCCCCACGCGAACAGGCCCATCGTCTCCTGCTCGAACAGCACGAGGAGGACCATCGTCAGCGAGTGCAGCGCGAGCATGATCGCCGACCCGGCGAGCACGAGCCGGGTCGGGCCGTCGGCGCCGCCGCGCGCGAGGACGAGCACGAGCCCGGCCGCGGCCAGCCCGCCGAGGAAGGCCAGCCCGCCCTGGAGGTAGAACGGGATCGAGATGCCGAACGCCGCGACGACGACGACCGTGAGGTAGGCGCCCGCGTTGACCGCGAGCGTGTCGGGCGACGCGAGCGGGTTGCGCGCGACCGACTGCAGCACCGCACCGGCGACGCCGAGCGCGACGCCCAGGAGCAGGCCCGCGAGGAGCCGCGGCACGCGCGAGGCGACGAGGACGGCGACCGTCTGGTCGACGCCGTCGCCTCCCGTCGCCAGGCGCAGCAGGTCGAGCGGGCCGACGTCGGCCGTGCCCTGCGTGAGGTGCACGGCGGCGAGCACCGCCGCGACCACGACCGCCACGACGAACGCCCCCGCGACCCCGACGCGCGACGTCCTCGGGCGGGGCACGGTCGTCGCCGGTCCGGTGCCGTCACCCGCGCGGCCGTCGTCAGCGGTCCCGTCGGTGCCGGGGACGACGGCCGGAGCCGGGTCCTCCAGGAGGAGGGTGTCCGGCTCCGCCGTCGTGCGCTGCTCGCGCCGCGTCACGGTGTCCTCGTCAGCACTGTGGTTCTCGTCAGCCTTCTCGTCGTCCGGGCGCGACCGCGCCGGGTGGTGGTGCGGACCGGTCTCAGGCGGCCGTCAGCGCCTCCACGACCGCGTCGGCGTAGGCCGCCGCGGACAGCGGTCCGCCGAACATCCAGATGCCGTCGGGCAGACGGTGCACGTCCCCGGCCGTGACGAACGGGAGCTGCTCCCACACGGCGTTGCCGGCGAGGCCCTCCTCGAACGGGTTGGCCTCGGACTCGCTCGCGACGTAGAGGAACTGCACGTCGCCGAGCTGGGTCAGGCCCTCGACGTCGGTCTGCGCGAGGCCGTAGTCCGGGTCGCCGCCCTCGGTCCACGCGTTGACGAGACCGAGCTCCTCGCCGATCGCGCCGAAGAACGAGCCCGGCGTGTACATGCGGATCGAGACCGCGCCGTTCGCGATCCAGCCGTCGGCCATGACGAAGTCGACGCCGCCGACCCCGGCCTCGTCGAGCGCCGCGGTGGCCTCCGCGATCTTCGCGTCGTAGGTCTCGAGCGCCTCGACGGCCTCGTCCTCGCGGCCCGTCACCGTGCCGAGCGTCTCCACCGTGGAGCGCATGTAGCCGATCGGGTCCTCGCCGTCGGAGCCGCGCAGCGTGAGCACCGGCGCGACCTCCTCGATCTGGGCGATGACGTTCTCGGGCAGGTCCGTCGTCGTGACGACGAGGTCCGGCTCGAGCGCGGAGATCGCGTCGAGGCTGGGCTCGCCGCGCGTGCCGACGTCGGGCGTGCTCGCGTCGATCGGCGCGACCGTGTCCCACGTGTTGTAGCCCTCGACGTCGGCCTGGCCGACGGGCTCGACGCCGAGCGCGACGAGGTTCTCCGTGAGACCCCACTCGAGCGAGACGATGTCGGTCGCCGGGGCGTCGAGCGTGACCTCGCCGCGCTCGTCGGTGACGGTGACGGGGCCGGACGCCGTGTCGGTCGTCGCGTCGGCGGCGTCGTCGGCGGCCGCGGGGTCCTCGGTCGTGCCGCACGCGGTGAGCGCGAGCGCCGTGGCGAGCGCGAGGGCGCCCGCGGCGAGGGAACGGGTGGTCGAGCGCATGGGTGTCCTTCGGGTTCGGTCGGTGCCCGGGCCGTGCTCTGTCGGGGCGGGGCCGGGGGCCGCGCGTCGGGGCCGGGCGGTGGGTCGGTGGAGGTACGTCGGGGTGGTGCGGGTCAGACGAGGACGGCCGCGTCGAGGCGCGCCGCGTGCCGCCCGAGCGGCTCGCAGCACGTGCGCCCCGTGAGGGGGTGCGTGTAGACGTCGACGTGGATGCCGTAGACCTCGGTGAGGAGCTCGGACGTCAGGACGGCGTCGGCGGGTCCCGTGGCGCGGACGACGCCCGAGTGGAGCAGGACGACGTGGTCGGCGACCGCGGCCGCCTGGTTGAGGTCGTGCAGGACGACGCCCACGGCCACGCCGTGCTCGCTCGCCAGGTCGCGGACCAGGTCGAGCAGCTCGACCTGGTAGCGCAGGTCGAGGTAGGTCGTCGGCTCGTCGAGCAGGAGCACCTGCGTGTCCTGCGCGAGGCACGTCGCGAGCCACACGCGCTGGAGCTCGCCACCGGAGAGCTCGTCGACGCCGCGGTCGGCCATCGCCGTGATACCCGTGACGTCCATGGCGTGCGCGATCGCGCGCGGGCCGTCCGGGTCGTTCGAGCGGAACCGGCCGCGGTAGGGGTGGCGCCCGTAGGCGACGACGTCGCGCACGCTCACGCCCGACGGCGTGGGCCGGCTCTGCGACAGGAGCGTCACCCGCCGGGCGAAGTCCTTGGGGTGCAGGGCGAGCGCGTCGGGAGCGTCGTCGAGCGCGACGGTCCCGGCGTCGGGGCGGTGCAGGCGCGCGAGCGAGCGCAGGAGCGTCGACTTGCCCGAGCCGTTCGGGCCGATCAGGGCCGTGACGGCCCCCGGAGCGAGCTCGAGCGCGGCACCGTGCACGACGGTGCGCGCGTCGTAGGACAGCCGCAGGTCGTGCCCGGCGAGCGCCGGGGCGCCGGACGCGGCGGCCGGGCTCGGGTCAACTGAGGGTGCACTCACATAGGTGAGGCTAATCTATGCCGCCGGGTCCGAACCAGCCCCTCCGACGCGTGTGACGCGGTTCACGAGCGAGCGCGCCTCAGTCCTCGACCGTCCGCGAGGCGCGGCGTCGCGGCTCCCCCGAGCCGGTCGTCGGGGGTGCGTGGTCCTCGTCGGCCGCGTGGGCGCGCGTCGGGGAGACGTGGTGCTCCCCGCCCAGGGCGACGCGGACGGCGAGCGCGCGGTGGTCGGACAGGCCGGTGTCGACGGCGACACCGGGCTCCGTCGCGCGCACGGCGCCGTGGGCGAGCACGTGGTCGAGCTGGCGTGCGGGCTCGCCGACCGGGAACGTCGCGGCCGAGGCCAACGGTCGCCACCCGCTCGTGCGGGCCGCCTGCGGCGCCTCGATGTTGAGGTCGCCCAGGAGCACGACCGGCTCGCCGTCCGGGGTCTCCGCGGCGAGCGACCGGGTGAGCCGCACGAGCTGGGTGAGGTTGCGCCCGGGCACGAACGTCAGGTGCGTGCACGCGACGGTCAGCGGACCGCCCGGGGTCTCGACGCGCGCCACGAGCGCCGCGCGCGGCTCGTCGCGCACGAGCGTCGGCAGGCGGCTGCCGGGGAACCGGACCGGGACGCGCGTGCGGGGCGGGGGCAGCAGGACCGTGCGCCACGCCGTGACCGGGAACCGGCTCACGACGGCGATCCCGTAGGCCGCCCGGCCCGGCTGATGCTCCCCCGTCGGCGCGGTCCACACGCCGGGCTCGCCGACGAGCGTCGCGACGAACCGGTGCTCGACGGCACCCACCGCCTCCGCCGCGACCGCCGTGAGGTCGGCGCGGTGCGAGCGCGGCTGGTCCCGGTCGACCTCCTGGAGCGCGAGCACGTCCGCATCGAGGTCGCGGACGGCGTCGGCGAAGCGGTCGACGTCGACCCGGTCGTCGACGAGCGACCGCCCGTGCAGGATGTTGAACGTCGCGAGGCGCACCCTCCCGATTCTGGGCACGGCCGCGCGGGGTCGCACGCGCTCGGTGCGGTACGGCGCCGTGCCGCGGGTACGCCCCGGAAGCCCGCGCGACGTGCCAGCGCACCGGGGGTGGTGTAGACCCTGGGCATGGTGGACGACAGGGACGCGCTGCACGACGGCCTCCGCATGACCGCCGCGGCGCTCGCCGAGGCCGAGATCCCGCACGCCCTCGTCGGCGGGTACGCCGCGTGGGCGCGCGGCGCGCCGGAGCCGAGCCACGACGCCGACTTCGCGATCCGTGAGGTCGACGTCGACCGGGCGCGCGAGGTGCTGCGCGAGGCGGGGCTCGAGATCACGGAACCGACGGAGAACTGGCTCTTCAAGGCGTACCACGGCGGGGAGCTCATCGACATCCTCTACCGGATGGTCGGCGAGCCGATCGACGACGACCTCCTCGCCCGCACCGACGAGCTCGAGGTGCTCGCGGTCCGCATGCCCGTGCTCTCGGCGACCGAGATCATGACGTCGAAGCTGCGCGTCGTCGGCGAGCACTACTGCGACTTCTCGCGGCTGCTGCCGGTCGCGCGCGCGATGCGCGAGCAGATCGACTGGCCCGAGGTCCGCGAGCGGGTCGAGGACAACCCGTACGCGCGCGCGTTCCTCTTCCTCCTCGACGAGCTCGGCGTCGTGGACGCGGAGCAGATGGAGGACGACTCGCTCGGCGGGCGCCGCGCGTCGGCGGAACCGGCGTCCGGGGACCCGTCCAACGCCCTGGAGTGAGCGAGGCGCGTTCGACGCGCGAGCGAGCGTGACCCCGGACAGGGTGGAGAGGTACCGCCCGCTACCCCAGGAGGTCACACCGATGAGCACGGTCACCCAGTCGATCGACGTCGACGTCCCCGTCCGCACGGCCTACGACCAGTGGACGCAGTTCGAGGAGTTCCCCCGCTTCATGGAGGGCGTGGAGGAGATCCGGCAGCTCGACGCGACGCACACGCACTGGAGGACGAAGATCGGCGGCGTCGAGCGCGAGTTCGACGCGGAGATCACGGAGCAGCACCCCGACGAGCGCGTCGCGTGGAACAGCACGTCCGGCCCGGACCACGCGGGCGTCGTCACGTTCCACCGGCTGAACGACACGCAGACCCGCGTGACCGTCCAGCTCGACTGGTCGCCCGAGGGCGTCGTGGAGAAGGTCGGCGACGTCCTCCAGCTCGACGAGCGCCGCGTCAAGGGCGACCTCGCCCGGTTCAAGGAGTTCATCGAGTCCCGCGGGACCGAGACGGGCGCCTGGCGCGGAGACGTGAGCTGACGCCCCGACGCGCAGCCCCGCCGGCCACCGGCGACATGACGGAGCGGGTCCGGGTCCCCGGGCCCGCTCCGTCGCGTCCGGCGTCGGCCCGGCGGGGACGGCGTGACGCGACGGCGTCGCCCGCCGCGCGCGAGGCCGACCTCACCCGCCATCCTGGTGCGATGACCGCGCACGCCCCGACCCGGCCGGGACCAGAGACCGTCGACGTGCGTTTCCCGGTCGGCGACCTCACCGCCGTCGCGCACGTGTCGGGCGCGGGCGCTCCGGAGCTCGCCGTGGTGCTGGTGCACGGCGTCGGGTCGTCGTCCCGCGCGTTCGACCCGGTGCGACGCGCACTCCTGCGCCCCGGCGCGGGGCCCACCGTCGCCGTGCACGCGGTCGATCTCCCCGGGTTCGGCGCCGCACCCCGCGCGCGGCGCAACGTGTCGATCGAGGAGCACGCAGCCGTCGTCGCGGACTACGTGCGCCGCCACGTCCTCGACGCTCCGGCCGGCCCGCCTCCCGTGGTCGTGCTCGTCGGCCACTCGATGGGCGCCCAGGTCGTGGGTCAGGCGATGGCCGACCACCCGCGCGAGGCGCCCGCCGGTGTGCTGATCGGCCCGACGGCGGACCGGCGGGCCCGCTCCGCGCCCCGCCAGGCGCTGCGGCTCGCGCGCGACGCCGTCGGCGAGCGGCCGCGCGCGCTCGCGACGCTCGCCGTCGACTACGTGCTGCGGTGCTCGCTGCCCTACTACGCGCGCCAGGTGCGGACCATGCTGGGGCACCGGCTCGAGGAGGTGCTCCCGCGCGTGCCGGGCCGCGTCGTCGTGCTGCGCGGCGCGCACGACCCCGTCGCGCCGCGCGCATGGGTCCGCGAGCTCGCCGCCGCCGCGCCGCACGGCACGTCGGGCGAGGTCCGCGGCCGGCACCACGCGATGGACGCCGACCCGGACGGCGTCGTCGCGGCCGTCCTCGCCGCGGGAGGGCTCGCATGAGGGCGCCCCGGTGGACCGGGACGCTGCGGCTGCGCGACCGCGCGGCGGACTACGTGTACGTGGCGGCGCGCCAGGTGGCGGGCGTCGTCCGGCCGCGACGTCCCGTCCCGCGCGGCCCGGGCGGCCGCGACCCCGTCGTGCTGCTGCCGGGCGTCTACGAGACGTGGCAGCTCCTCGCGCCCGTGGCGACGGCGCTGGCGCGGGCCGGGCACCCCGTGCACGCGGTGCCCGGCCTCGGGTACAACCGGCGCCCGTTCGCCGAGGCGGCCGACCGCACCGCCGCCTTCCTCGTGGAGGCGGACCTGCACGACGTCGTCCTCGTCGCGCACAGCAAGGGCGGCCTCGTGGGCAAGCGCGTCATGCTCTCGCCCGCCGGGTCGCGCGTGGCCGGCATGGTCGCCGTCGCGACACCGTTCAACGGCTCCAGCTACGCGCGCTACCTCCTGGGCCGCACGCTGCGCGCGTTCTCACCGCGGGACGCGGCGCTGCTCGCGCTCTCGGCGGAGCGCGAGGTCGACGCCCGGATCACCGCCGTCTACCCGCGCTTCGACCCGCACATCCCGGAGACGGGCAGGCTCGAGGGCGGGCGGAACGTCGAGCTGCCCCTCGCGGGCCACTTCCTCCCGCTCGGCGACCCGTCGCTCGTGGAGGTCGTGGTGCGGGAGGTCGACCGGTTCGCCCGGTCGACCTCCCGCGACTGAGCCAGATCCTCAGACCCATCCGGACAGCGCGCGGACGGTGACGCGCGCGAGCTCCTGCGTGCAGCGCGTCATCGCGACGTACAGCCCGTTCCAGCCGCGCGGCTCCGCGGCGATGCCGTCCGGGTCGACGACGACCACCGCGTCCCACTCGAGCCCCTTCGCCTCCGAGGTGCTGAGGACGGGGACGCCGTCGACGGCGGTGCCCAGGTGTGCCAGTCGTTCGCGCGGCGCCACGACGCCGACCGAACCGCCGTCGTACCGCTCCGCGAGACGCGCGACCTCGGCGGCGACCGCCGTGCCCAGCGCCGCGTCCGGGGTGCCGGCGGGCACGGCGACGTCGCGCGGTGGGACCCCCGCGTCGCGCACCGCGCGGGGCGGCGCGTTGCGGCTGCCCGCCGCGCGCAGCACCGGCCCGACGAGCTCCATGACCTCGCGGGGCGTGCGGTAGCAGATCGTCAGGTCCGCGCGGTGCCAACGCTCGCCGAAGACCGGGCCGACGACGTCCGCCCAGTCCGTATGGCGGTGCGGCGCCTCGGTCTGGTCGACGTCCCCGACGGCGGTCACCGACCGGGTCGGGCAGCGGCGCAGCACCATGTGCCACTGCATGGGCGAGAGCTCCTGCGCCTCGTCGACCACGACGTGCCCGTAGACCCAGTCGCGGCGCGTCGCCGCGCGCTGCGCGAGGAACTCGCCCTGCTCGCCGGAGGCGCCCGGGGTCCCCAGCGCGTCGGCGAGCGCGTCGAGGAGCGCGACGTCGCTCGGCGCGAGCGCGGCAGGCTCCCCCGTCACGAGGCCGACCTCCGCGGCCGAGAGCCCGGGCGCGTGACGTGCGAGCAGAGCAGGGTCCCCCAGCAGGTCCGCGAGCGCCGTGCGGGCGTCCGGGACGGGCCACCAGGCGTCGACGACGGCCGTGAACCCGGCCTCGCGCGCGAGGTCGCCGCGGAGCCGCTCGAGGTCGTCCTCGGTGAGCTCGCCGTCGACGTCGCCGCCGCGGGCGCCGGTCGTCGGGGCGCGGTCGTCGCGCGCGGCGAGGCCGGCGTCGAGCTTTCGGAGCACG
>JAQSXO010000079.1 GCA_029256625.1 Cellulosimicrobium sp.
ACCGGCGGGCCGGCGGGCCGCTGCGCGACGAGCTCGAGCGCCTGGTGCGCACCGCCCGCGCGCCCCGCGCGCGCGAGGAGCTGGTTCGCGAGGTTCACGACCTGTGGCGTCGAGCGGTAGTCGCGCACGAGCCGGATGACCTGCGCGCCCGGGTGGGTCCGCGAGAACGTGAGGAGGTGGTGCGGCGTCGCGCCCGTGAACGAGTAGATCGTCTGCGACGGGTCGCCGACGACGCACAGCTCGTCGCGCCCGCCGAGCCACTGGTCCAGGACGAACTGCTGCAGCGGCGAGACGTCCTGGTACTCGTCGACGACGAAGTGGCGGTACTGGCGCCGTACCTCGTCCGCGACCCCGCCCTGCGTCGCGAGCATGTCGCCGAGCATGAGGAGCACGTCCTCGAAGTCGATGACGGACCGCTCGGTCTTGACGTCCTCGTAGGCCGTGATGAGACGCGCGACGGTCTGGTGGTCGTAGCCGGCGGGCGGCTCGCGGTCTATCGCCTCGCACGCCCGGACGTAGTCGTCCGCGGTGACGAGCGAGACCTTGGCCCACTCGACCTCGGACGACAGGTCGCGCACCGCGACGCGGTCGACACCGACCCCCAGGCGGCGTGCCGACTCGGCGATCACCGGGGCCTTGTGCTCGAGGATGCGCGGCGGCGCACCCCCGACGACCTTGGGCCAGAAGTACCCGAGCTGCCGCAGCGCCGCCGCGTGGAACGTCCGCGCCTGCACGCCGGTCGCGCCGAGCTCGCGCAGGCGCGTGCGCATCTCGCCTGCCGCGCGCGCGGTGAAGGTCACGGCGAGGACGCTCGTCGGGACGTACATGCCGGTGCGCACGCCGTAGGCGATGCGGTGCGTGATCGCGCGCGTCTTGCCCGTCCCCGCGCCCGCCAGGACGCAGACCGGGCCCCGCAGCGCGACGGCGACGTCGCGCTGGTCGGGGTCGAGCGCGTCGAGGATCTCGTCGGCGGTGCGCAGGGACGGCGGGCGTGAGACCGGTGACGTGGACATCACCGCCGATTCTCGCAGGCGCAGGTGACACGCGGGTCGCTCGGCCCGGTCGGACCGGGAACAGCCCGCGGCCCCCCGGTGTTACCGTCACGACCGATTGCCCGCGGCACGTGCCGCCCGGACCAGCACCTGGAGAGCCCTCGATGAGCACCGCCCCGACCCTTCCCGACGCCGGCTCGATCGTCATGTACTCGACGACGTGGTGCGGGTACTGCCGCCGTCTCAAGACGCAGCTCGACTCCGAGGGCATCGGCTACACCGAGGTGAACATCGAGGAGACCCCGGGGACCGCGGAGTTCGTGGAGTCGGTCAACGACGGCAACCGCACGGTCCCGACCGTCGTCTTCCCCGACGGCTCCGCCGCGACCAACCCGTCGCTCGCCGAGGTCAAGCAGCGCCTCGCCGCCTGACCCGTCCTCCGGCCACGAGGAGGGCCCGGTCCGGAGGTCCGGGCCGGGCCCTCTTCGTGCCCGCAGCGCCCGGGACGGGCGCTCAGGCGTCGGGGAGGCGGCCGCCGAACCAGTCCTCGACGAGCGAGCGCGCGATGGACGCACGGCCCGGGAGCAGCACCTCCCCCGCGCGGACCGCGGCGTCGAGCTCGGGACGGGTGAACCACCGCGCGTCGGTGAGCTCGACGCCGTCGACGTGCAGCTCGGTCGTCAGTGCCCGCGCGGCGAACCCGAGCATGAGCGACGCCGGGAAGGGCCACGGCTGGCTGCCGCGGTAGGCGACCTCGCCGACGACGACGCCCGCCTCCTCCGCCACCTCGCGCCGGACGGCGCTCTCCAGCGACTCGCCGGGCTCGACGTACCCGGCGAGCGTCGAGAAGCGCCGCTCGGGCCAGTGCGCGGCGTGGCCCAGCAGCAGCCGCTCGTCGTCACCCTCGCCGTGCACGACGGTCATGATGACCGCCGGGTCCGTGCGCGGGTACAGCTCGACGCCCTGCGCGACGCAGCGCCGCGTCCACCCGCCGTTCTCGACCGTGGTCCGGCCGCCGCAGCGCGGGCAGCGGGTGTGGTTCGCGTGCCAGGCCGAGAGCGCGACCGCCTCGGTCGCTAGGCCCGCGAGCGGTGCGCCGAGCCCGCCGACGAGCTCGCGCAGCCCGGACCACGACCGCTCGCGCGCGAGGACGGCGAACGGGTCGGACGCGTCGACGCCCTCGATGTCCACCTCCTCCGCGTCGGCGTCGTCGGGCAGGACGAGCGCGACGTACGCGACGCCGTCGCCCTCGCCGAGGAAGAGCCAGCGCGCCTGTTCCTCGTCCGTCGCGGGGTCGACGTCGCCGAGCTCCGCCGGGTCGAGCAGCGCGACGCCGTCCGCCGGGGTCGTCCCGGCGAGCGCGAGCCGGCCACGGTGGACGAGCACGACGCGCGTCGCGGGGTCGGCCCGGAGCGCCCGCACGAGGTCCGGCTCACCGCGCCGGTGGGCGGCGCGGTCCAGGACCGCCCCGTCGAGCGGGAGCGGGAGGTCGCGGAGCGCCGTCCGCGGGAGGGTGCCCGTCGTGCGGTCGGGGGCGGCGTCGGGCGGTGCGGGGTTCGTACGGTGGTCCGCGGAGGATCCGGAGAGGCTCGAGCCCGACGGCGGTCGGGCGGGTGGGGTGCTCACCCTCCGACCGTAGGCCACACGACCGGCGTGGGTGCCCCGGGCGACCGGCGGGGAGCGACTACCGTGGTCGGGTGCCTCGCTCACCGCTGACCCTCGCCGCGCTCGCGACCGCCGCCGTGCCGGGTCTCGACGCCCGCAGCGCGCTCGCCGTCGAGGACCCGGGCGACTACGACTCCGCCGTCGTCACCGACGCCGAGGGAGCGCGCTGGACGGTGCGCGCCCCGCGCAGCCTCCAGGCCGGCGCGGCGCTCGAGGCCGAGGCCGAGCTGCTCACCTCGCTCCAGCTCTACGCCGACTCGGGTGTGCTCTCCTTCGCGGTACCCCGGATCAGCGGCACCGCGCTCCTGCCCGAGGGTGGGCGGGCCGTCGTGCACCCGGCGCTCGACGGGACGGCGCTCGACGTCGACGGGCTGCGTCCCGGCCCCGGGCTCGCCGCCGACCTCGGCCGCGTGCTCGCGTCGATCCACGAGCTGCCGCGCACGATCGTGGACGACGCCGGGCTCCCGGGCTACGACGTCGAGGAGTACCGCGCCCGGCGGATGGCCGAGCTGGACGAGGCCGCCGCGACGGGGAAGGTGCCGACGACGCTCCTGCGCCGCTGGGAGTCCGCGCTCGAAGACGTGTCGCTGTGGCGGTTCCAGCCGGTCGTCGTGCACGGGGACCTCGGCCCGGAGCAGGTCCTCGTAGCACGCGGACGCGTCGTCGCCGTGACGGACTGGGCCAGCGCGCGCGTCGCCGACCCGGCGGACGACCTCGCCTGGCTCCTCGTCTCCGCGCCGCCCGAGGCGATCGACTCGATCATGGAGGCGTACCAGCTGCGCCGGACCGAGCTCACGGACAAGAACCTCGTGGACCGCGCGCTCCTCGTCGGCGAGCTCGCCCTCGCGCGCTGGCTCCTGCACGGCGTCCGGCACGGTCTCGACGACGTGGTCGCGGACGCCCTCGACATGCTGACCGACCTCGACGAGGCGACGCAGGACGACGGCTGAGCCGCCGCTCCGCGCACGAGACGCGCGGGCGGTACCCGCGGAGTCGGACCCGCGAGGTCACCCCGCGAGCAGCGCCTCGATCTCCGCCTCGCCGAGGAGCCGGCGCGGACGCACGGTCTCGTCGGACCCGACGTAGTAGAACGCCGCGTTGACCCGGTCGAGCGGCAGGCCGGTCCATCGCGACCACGCGAGCCGGTAGACCGCGAGCTGCACCTCGCGCACGCTGCGCGCCGCGGCGTCGGACGGCGCGCGCCCGGTCTTCCAGTCGACCACCACGACGGCGTCGTGCGCCCCGCCCGCGTGCTCCGGCAGCTCCGGGAACACGGCGTCGATGCGCGAGCGCAGGACGGTGTCGCCGACCGGGGTCTCGACGTCGACCTCGACCGCGACCGGGGTCCGGCTCGCCCACTCCGACGCGAGGAACGTCCGTTGCAGCGTCTCGAGGTCGGCGTCCGGGTCGAGGTCGTCGTCGTCCGCACCGGGGAGGTCCTCGACGTCCAGGAGGGACGACGTCGTAAAGTAGCGCTCGGCCCACAGGTGGAACCGCGTGCCCCGGCGCGCGTGCACCGTGGGCTCGACGGGGACCGGGCGCCGCAGGTGGAGCGCGTACTCGTCGCGGTCGGCGGCGAGCCGCACGAGGCTCGACGCCGAGACGTGCGCCGGCAGCTCGACCTCCCGGCCCGAGCGCTCGGCCCGCTCCGCGAGCAGGACCCGCGCGAGCGCGACGAGGTCTCTCCCCTCGGCGTCGACGAGCACGCCGGCGGGCGCGGTGAGCCCGGCCGGGCCGCTCTCGGCCCGGTCGGCCACCGGGTCCGGCGCGGAGCCGGGGACGGGACGTCGGGCGCGCGCCTCGCGGGCACGCTCGACGGCTGCCGCGGTGCGGCGCAGGACCGCGCGCGCCGACCCGTCGGGGGCGTCGTCGGACACGGGCCACTCGCCGGTGACCTCGACGTCCTCGAGCGGGTTGGTGTCGTCGGGCCCGGGCGGGGCCGACCAGCCGTCCGCACCCACGACGCCCGACTCGACGAGCTCCAGCAGGAACGGCGAGAGCACGCGCGGGCGCGAACCCGTCTGCCACCACGACGCCGTGAGGTACAGCTCGCGCCGCGCCCGGGTGAACGCGACGTACGCGAGCCGGCGCTCCTCCGCGAGCTGGTGCTCGCCGCTCGCCGCGCGGAACTCGTCGCGCCGCGCCACGAGCTCCTTGGTGTCGGACGCGAGGTCGAAGCGGAACTCCGGGAGGTCGGCGGCGTCGCCGCGCAGCGGGTACGGGAGCTGGCTCACGTCGGTCAGCCAGCCGCTGTCCGCGCGCACCCCCGAGGAGGACTGCGCCGTCGTCGGGAACACCCCGTCGACGAGCCCGGGGACGACGACGACGTCCCACTCGAGCCCCTTCGCGGCGTGCGCGGTGATGACCTGCACGGCGTCCGGGTCCGGCTCGCGCACGGGCAGGTCGAGGCCGTTCTCGCGCGTCGAGGCGACCCCGAGCCACGCGAGGAACGCGCCCAGCGTCACGACGTCGGCGGTCTGCGTGAACGTCGCCGCGACGTCGCGGAACGCGTCCAGGTGCTCGCGCGCCCGGTCGCTCACGGCCTCCGGGTCGACGAGCCGGCGCGACGCGAGCAGCGCCTCGTTCGTCACGGCCTCGACGTCGAGACCCAGAGCGCGCTCCGCCTCGACGACGAGCTCCGGGAGCGACAGGTAGGTGAGCCCGCGCAGCGCGCGCAGCGTGCGGGACAGCGCCGAGAGGCGCGCGTGACCCTGGGCCGTGAGCGTGCGGCCGTCGGCCGCGGGCTCGCCCGGCGCGGGGAGGTCGTCGAGCGCGTCGACGATCGAGCGGTGGTCGGCCACGTCGCCCTCAACGACCACGAGGTCCGGGCCCTCGCCGCCCGCCGCGGCCGCGCGCCGGCGAGACCCGAGCGCGCCCTCGTGGCGCGCGAGATCGGCGGCGCGGCTCCCGAGCGCGTGCAGGTCGGCGGCGCCGAGGTTCAGCCGCGGGCCGGTGAGGAGGCGGACGAGCGCGTCGCCGCGCGAGGGGTCGTGCACCGCTTCGAGGAGCGCGACGACGTCGACGACCTCCGGCGTCGTGAGCAGACCACCGAGGCCGACGACCTCCACGGGCAGTCCCCGGCGCCGCAGCGCGACCTCGACCGCCGCGAACTGGCTGCGCTTGCGGCACAGGACCGCGGCGGTGACCCGCCCGCCCGGCGCACCCGCGGGCCGCCACCGTGCCGCGACGAGCTCCGCGACCGCGGCGGCCTCCTCCTCCGCGGTGGCCGCGACGTGCGCGGACACCGTTCCGCGCCCGGCGTCGGGGCGCAGCGCGAGCGGCGGCACCTCGACCCGGTCACCGGTTCCGGGACCTCCCGCTCCGCGCAGAGGACCGGCGGTGACGTTCGCCGCCGCGAGCACGGCGGCGTCGTTGCGCCACGACGTCGACAGGAAGCGCACCGCCGACCGGTCGCCCGTCGCCCGGGGGAACCGCTCGGGGAACCGGGCGAGGCCGCCCGCGCTCGCGCCGCGCCAGCCGTAGATCGACTGGTGCGGGTCGCCGACGGCCGTCACCGGGTGCCCGCCGCCGAACAGGCCCGCGAGGAGCTCCACCTGCGCGTGCGACGTGTCCTGGTACTCGTCGAGAAGGACGACGCGGAACCGCGCCCGCTCGGTCTCCCCCACGACCGGGACCTCGCGCGCGAGGCGGGCCGCGAGCGCCACCTGGTCGCCGAAGTCGAGGGAGTCCGTGGCGCGCTTGCGCCGCCGGTACTCCGCGACGACGTCGAGCAGCCGGACGCGTTCGGCGACGTCGCCGACGAGCTTCTCGACCTCCTTGGTCCGGGCCTTCTGCCGCGGCCCGAGCGGGAGCGCGTCGAGCTGCTCGACGATGCCGGCGAGCCGGTCGCGGGCCTCGCCCGGCTCGAGGAGGTGCTCGCCGAGCGCGCCCGACAGTCCGAGGACGGCCGCGACGACGGTGCTCAGCGCGCGGTCGGTCCCGAGGTCGTCGTCCCACCCCTCGACGACCTCCGACGCGAGCTGCCACTGCTGCGCCTCCCCGAGGAGCCGCGCGCCGGGCTCGACGCCGACGCGCAGGCCGTGGTCGCCGACGAGGGAGGCGGCGTACGCGTTGTAGGTCGCGACCGTGGGGCGGTCGAGCAGCGACAGGGCCGACGACGTCCCGCCGCGGGCGCGGGCGAGCTGCGCGAGGCGCACCTGGACGCGCTCCGCGAGCTCGCCGGCCGCCTTGCGCGTGAAGGTCAGGCCGAGCACCGCGTCCGGGGGCACGAGGTCGTTCGCGATGAGCCAGACGACGCGAGCCGCCATCGTCTCCGTCTTGCCCGAGCCGGCGCCGGCGACGACGAGCGTCGGCTCGAGCGGTGCCTCGATCACCTCGACCTGCTCCGGGGTCGGGCGGGGCCGGCCCAGCAGGTCGGCGATCTGCGTCGCCGAGAGCGTCGGCCGGGGCGGCTCGACCGCGCCGGCAGTCGTGGTCTCGGGCGCGACCACGACGCCGTCGGCGGCGACCAGCCGGACCGACGGCGTCGGCTCCGGGAGCTCGAACAGCTCGCTGCTCACGCGACCACCCTCCTGCCCTCGGGCTGCACCGGGCACGCGCGACGCACCGGGCACATCTCGCACAGCCCGTTCTGGCGCGCGGTGAACGTGGCCGCCGACATCGTGCCGGCGGCGTCCTCGACGAGGTCGCGCGCCCAGCTCGAGCCGTCGGGTGCCGGGTCGAGCGCGGGCTGCGGGACCACCGCGGGGCCGACGTGCGTGCTCCCCACGTAGACGAGCTGCGCGCCCGCGCTCCGCGTCCCCTCGGGCACGTCGAGCGCACCCGCCTCGACCGCGAGCTGGTAGGCGCCGAGCTGGGGGTGCTCGGCGCCCTCCGCCTTGGTCGCCGTGCGCCGTCCCGTCTTGAGGTCGACGACGCGGACCGCGCCGTCCCCCGCCGCCTCGACGCGGTCGATGGTCCCCCGCAGGCGCGCGCGCCCGACGGTCACGTCGAACGTCGGCTCCACGAGGAGCGGCTCGCCCGCCTGCGCGACGTACGCCGCGAGCTTCTCGATCATGCGGTCCGCCCGTCGCCGGAGCTGGCGCGTCGGCCAGCCGTCGGGCAGCGCGAGCTCGACCCACCGCCGGTCGAGCTCCGCGCGCAGCTCGGCGAGCGAGCCCGACGGGTGGCTCTCGGCGATCGAGTGCACGAGCGTGCCGAGGCTCTGGTGCGTCGCGTCGGGCGCGGTGCCGCCCGCGGCCTCGAGCGACCACCGCAGCGGGCACGTCGTGACCGTCTCGACCTTCGACGGCGACACCGTGACGGTCTCCTCCGCACCGCGCAGGGCGGCGGCGCTCGACACGTCCGCCACGCCGTACCAGGTCTCCGGCCGAGCCTCCGCGACGCCGAGCTCGCCCAGGTCGGCCAGCAGCGTGGCCGCGGCGACCGCGCGCGCGTCCGGCACACCGTCGTCGGCGGGACCGCCCGCAGGTGCGGCGCGACCGGGGGCCTCCCCCGCCGCGCCGGAGGGCGCGCGGGCCTCGCGCGCCGCCGCGTCGACGAGCACGCCGCGCGCGGCGGCGACGAGCCCCCGCAGGTCGAGCGGCGCACCGACGCGCACGTGACGGCGCGCGTCCGGCTCCGCGCCGGGTGCCGAGGCCGCGCCCGACCCTGCCGCCGCCGGCCCCGGGGACCCGTCGTCCGGCCCGTCGGTGCCGTCCGGGCCGTCGTCCGGTCCCTCGGGGCCGGCGGGCGGGACGACGAGGTCGCAGAACACCGACGGCGCCTCCTCCGCGTCCTGGACCGCCGTCACCACGAGCCGCCGGGTCGCGCGCGACGTCGCGACGACGAACGCCCGCAGCTCGTCGGCCAGCACCTGGGCGCGCGCCTGGGAGCCCACGCCGTGCGCGTCGTGCGCGCGGCCCGCGAGCAGCTCGACGAGCGCCTGCGACCCCAGCAACGAGTCCCGCAGCCGCAGGTCGGGCCAGACGCCGTCCTGCACGCCCGCGACCACGACGACGTCCCACTCACGTCCCGCCGCGCCCGCCGGGGTGAGCGCCGCCACGGCGTCCGCGCCGCTCGCGCTCGCCGCGAGCGAGTCGGCGGGCAGGTCCTGCGACGCGAGGTAGTCCACGAACGCCTCGGCCGGCGCGCCGGGCATGCGGTCCACGAACGTCTCCGCCGCGCGGAAGAGCGCGAGCACCGCGTCGAGGTCACGGTCCGCGCGCGCCCCGGCCGGTCCGCCGTCGAGCGCCGCCGAGCGCCACCGGTCCGCCAGCCCGGTCGCCGCCCACACCGCCCACAGCACGGTCTGCGCCGTCGCGCCGGGCTCGGCCGCCGCCGCCCGGCCCGCCGCGAGCGCCCGCGCGACGGCGGCCGGCCCGCGCCGCACGGTCGGCGGCAGCGTCGCGGCGCGTGCCGGGTCCAGCAGCAGCTCGACGAGCAGCGCGTCCGACGAGCGCCCGCCCCCGCCCTCGAGCTCCTCCGCGCGCAGCGCGCGCCGCAGCCGACGGAGCGCGACGACGTCCAGAGCGCCGACCGGCGACGTCAGCAGGGCCGCGGCGGTGAACGGGTCCAGGGCCTCGACGTCGTCCGCGTCCGCGACGCACACGCGGACCGCCGCGAGCAGCGGCGCGACGGCCGGCTCGTCGCGCAGCGGGACGTCGGAGCCGAGCAGCGTGACCGGCACCGAGGCGGCGACGAGCTCGCGGCGCAGCGCCGCGAGGCGGGTCCCGGTGCGCGCGACGACCGCCATCCGGTGCCACGGGGTGCCGCTCAGCAGGTGCTCGGCCCGCAGCTCGCGCGCCACGAACGCGGCCTCCTGCGCCACGGCGGACAGCACGACGACCTGCACGGGCGGGGCACCGGCGCCGACCCCACCTCCCGACCCTGCCCCCTCCGGTGCGTCGTCCGAGCGAGAGGCGCCGCCCCCACCCGCCGCGTCGCCCGCCCCTGCCTCGGCGGCCGGCGCGTGCCGGGGCGCGGCACCACGGTGCACGGCGCCGGCCACGGTACCCACCTGCGCGGCGACGCGCCGCGTGACCTCGCGCAGGGGACCGGGCTGCCGCCACGCCGTTCCGAGCACGGCCACCCGCGCGCCGAGCTCACCGCGCCGCGCCCCGTCTCGGCGGACCGGCGCGGACGCGCGGCCCACGAGGCCCGGGCTCGCCCCGCGGAACGTCTGGACGGCGGCGTCCGGGTCGCCGAGCAGCACGAGCCGTGCGCCGTCGTCGTGCAGCACGTGCAGGAGGCGTGCCGTCGCGACCGTGGCCTCCTGGTAGTCGTCGACGACCACGAGGTCCCACCGCGGGCGGGCCGCGTCCGGCACCTCGTCGTCCCACGCGAGCAGCGCCTCG